>CAYVAP010000363.1:0-5528 GCA_964449365.1 uncultured Bacteroidia bacterium | reverse complement strand
AAGCCCGATGCTGCATATTTTTTTCTACCGCGACCCTGGGCGACCAGTCCAGAGGCGGCCCGATCTCTTTGACCCGGGTGGGCGGATGAATATGATAGACCAGGGAGTAGGCGCTGGAAAACCCTTCGGTGCTGACCAGTTCCTCGGCATAAAGCCCCCCGTCGGGCTTCCGAAACTGGGTGTGGCGTTTGTGGGGGATCTCCCCGGCGCGGTAGTAGTGAGGCATATTCAATCGAGGTTGGCAATGAAGAATTCGAAAACAAAACCCTGAGATCACGGAGACCACCCCGGTAGAGCAGCCCCTCTGCAATCTTCTAAAGTAAGCCTCTGAAACTGATTTTACAATCAGATTAGGTGAGGTAATCGCGAAAAAATAGGAAAAAACGCCCTAAAATGCCCTTAGAGGCAGCTCAAGTTTGGTCTTTTGCGGGTGGTTTGCTAGCATTGCGCTTTGGAGATAAGTGGGGAGTTTAGCTATCTGGTGTGCTACCTGAATTTTCAAATTCCTGAAGGAAGTGTACCTTTGCGCAATTGATCCCCCGCGATGTAAGGGATTGAGGAACCAAAAACAAAACGACGTTGGATATCTTTGACAAGATTGACCGAAATATGTCAACTGACCTGGGGCAATATGCCTCGATGGGTCATGGCTACTTGGCTTATCCCAAGCTAGAAGGTGAAATAGGTCCTTGGATGAAGTTCCGGGGCAAGGACGTGCTGGTTTGGTCGCTCAACAGCTACCTGGGCCTGGCCAACCACCCCGAGATCCGCCAAGCGGATGCAGAAGCCGCCGCCGAATGGGGCCTGGCTTACCCCATGGGGTCGCGGGTGCTCACGGGCAACTCTGACCATCACGAGGAATTTGAGCGGCAAGCCGCTGAGTTTATGCAGAAGGAAGCTGCCTTCCTGCTCAATTTTGGCTATCAGGGCTGTATGTCGATCATTCACGCGCTGACCGACCGGCGGGATGTGATCGTCTATGATCAGCTTTCGCATGCCTGCATCATGGATGGGATGAGCATGAGCATGGCCAAGCGCTTTGTGTATGCCCACAATGACATGGAGCAACTGGAAAAGCGCTTACAACAGGCCCAGCGCATCATCGACAAGACCGGAGGCGGCATCCTCATCGTTACGGAAGGGGTATTTGGCATGCGTGGTGCCCTGGGTCAGTTGGATGAAGTGGCCAAGCTCAAGGAGAAGTACGAGGCCCGACTCTTCGTCGACGATGCCCACGGATTTGGCGTGATGGGAGCCACTGGTATCGGTACCGGCGAACATTTTGGGGTGCAGGATAAAATAGATGTGCTTTTCAATACGTTTGCTAAATCGATGGCTGGGTTTGGGGCCTTTGTGTGTGGAGAGGAAAAGGTGGTCAGCTACCTCAAGTATAACATGCGAAGCCAGATTTATGCCAAAGCTCTTTGTATGCCCATGACTGTGGGGGCGCTCAAGCGGCTCAGCATGCTACGTACCATGCCCGAGCTTCGAGAGAAACTTTGGCACATCGTCAATACCTTACAAAGTGGACTCAAAGCCCGTGGCTTCAACATCGGCGACACCGCCCCGCCCGTCACGCCAGTTTATCTGAGCGGGTCTGATATCGAAGCCGCGAGGCTGGTAGTAGACCTAAGGGAGAATTACCAAATCTTTGCTTCACCCGTGATCTCTCCTGTGGTAGAGCGAGGGGTCATCATGCTGCGCCTCATCCCGACGGCTCACCACCGCGAGGAAGATGTCGACTACACCCTAAAGGTGTTTGAAGAAGTGAGAGCGAAAATCGAGGGAGGCGTGTACAAAACCCCCGAATTTGCGGCCCAATTGCCCAGTTTGATTTGACAACCGGTAGGAATTTTCTAAATTGATCTAAACCATAAAAAGTAATCCAAATGGAAAAATACGCAGCTCTAAAGAGCCTCGTCTTGTCGATCGAAGAGGACTTTCAAAAGTTCTATGACAAGCAAAACAAAGCCGCTGGCACTCGTGCCCGTAAGGCCATGCAGGATGTGAAGGTCCTCGCTCAGGATATCCGTAAGGAGATCCAGGAAATGAAGACCGAGGAGTAACTTCCTCGTCCCATCGCCACCCGGGTCGCACCTTGCTTCCCCAAGATTTGGGCTGACACTCTCTGCCGAGAATGTCAGCTCTTTTATTGATAGACTGCTTGGTTCGAAGGGGGGGTAACGAAGACCTTCAGACCTTCCCTGCGCGCACTCAGTCCCATTCCCATTCGCCCTTAGCGTTGCGAAAAAGCATTCGAGTATCGTTGACCAGCTCCAGATCGAGGCGCTGATAATAATGCGGAAACATCCGCCCATCTCCCGCAGGCTCGTATTTCAGATGAGGGGCGAGGCGTGCCTCCGAAATTTCTACCACCACCAGCTCCTGATACTCCTCGAAAAAACGGGTAGCACTCTCGAGCAGTTGCTCGCGGGTCGAAAAATGAATAAAACCCTCACTGACCAGTGAAGCCGGCTGATGAATGCCCTTTTTCAGCGCTTTTTCCCACTCTTGAGGAGGAACCAAATGATAAATCAGAGGCATAATGATCGTGATTGATAACTCAAACCTACGGAATCTTTTTCGCTCAGACGAGATGGAGGGGAAGTAAAATTCTTTCTCAGGAAAATTTACATATCTCTATTTATCTATGTAACTTGCTAAGGGATGTGAGAAAAATAACTTCCCTAATTCGGTTAGAGACCTCGTTCTAGATCAGGGAGGGGTAGTGAGATGCTGAGATGGTGAGATCCTGAGACTTTGAGACGTACATTCTCCTACTCTCACTCTCAACCTCTCAATCTCTCGACCTCCTATTCTCAAGCGAAGAAGGCCCATTTATTTTTTGAGCGTTACTAAAACCAGGAGGACTGACTTTATGCATTGGAAAAGCACCCAGGCCACGAGCATCTTTACGCTCGCTTTCGCGTAAAGCCGAGTCACTTCGGCGCAAACCATTACCCCAAATTTATCTGATTCATGGCATCCACCCAGTACGATGTTACCATAATCGGCTCAGGACCAGGCGGCTACGTGTCTGCTATCCGGGCTGCTCAGTTGGGCCTCAAGACGGCCCTGATCGAAAAAAATCCCACCCTGGGCGGAACTTGCCTCAACGTAGGCTGCATTCCTTCCAAGGCTTTGCTCGATTCCACCGAGCACTTTTTTCAGGCCAAGCACCAATTTGCTGAGCACGGCATTCAAGTCAGCGCACCCAAGATCGACATGGAGCAGATGATCAAGCGCAAGGCCGAGGTCGTAACCAAAACCGTGCAGGGAGTCGATTTTTTGATGAAGAAAAACAAAGTCGACGTGCTCAGAGGGCTGGGCTCTTTCGTAGATAAAAACACCATCAAAATCACGGCTGAAGACGGCTCTACCTCCGAAATCAAATCGGAGAAGACCATCATCGCTACCGGTTCAGAGGTCACGCAGTTGCCTGACATCGAGATCGATGGGCAGCATATCCTGGGATCTACCGAGGCGCTGGAGCTCACCAAACTGCCCAAGAGCATGATTGTGATTGGCGGGGGCGTGATTGCTTCCGAGATGGCCTCGGTCTTCGGGCGGCTAGGTACCAAAATCACCGTGATCGAGTTCATGGATCGCCTTATTCCCAGCATGGATGGTGCGCTCGGTAAGGAGCTGGCCAAGGTGCTGAAAAAAGAGCTCGACTACGAAGTGTACTTTAGCCACAAAGCCACCGGTGCCAAAGTCAGCCGCAACAAGGTGGTCGTTACCGCCGAGGACATGAAAAAGGGCGAAGAGGTCGAATTCAAAGCCGACCTTTGCCTGCTAGCGGTAGGACGCCGCCCCTATACCCATGGGTTGGGCCTGGAAAACATCGGTATCGAGCTGGATCGTGGGCGTATCCCTGTCAATGACATGCTCGAAACCAACGTCTCGGGCGTCTACGCCATCGGCGACGTGGTACGCGGGGCCATGCTGGCCCACAAGGCTTCGGAAGAAGGGGTCTTTATCGCCGAGTACATCGCCGGGCAGCGCCCCCATATCAACTACCGCGCTATCCCCAACGTGGTGTACACCTGGCCCGAGGTAGCCGGCGTAGGCTACACGGAAGAAGAGCTCAAGGAAATGAAGCGTCCCTACAAATCTGGGAAATTTCCCTTTATGGCTTCGGGCCGTGCCCGCGCCAGCATGGACGACAAATTTGGCTTTGTCAAGATCCTTTCTGACAAAGATACCGACGAGCTCTTAGGTATGCACATCATTGGTCCTCGCGCGGCTGACATGATCATGGAAGGCGTCATGGGCCTCGAATATCGCGCCAGCGCGGAAGATCTGGCCATCTTTTCTCATCCGCACCCCACTTTCAGTGAGTCGATCAAAGAAGCGGCTATGGGAGCCACTGCCGCCCGCACCATCCATATGTGATGGCTGCTCGCTGGCTCAACATTTTACAAGGGATCGAGCCATGGGCTCGATCCCTTCCTTTTTGCTGTACCTCGGCTTGCCAAGCCGAGTTCGCTTGAGGGCTGAAAAAGCCCTTTGGCATTCGGTCGCCTCTTTAATCGGCACGTGAGAAGAGAACGGCGGCTACGCTAGCGAAAAATCGCTGACAGGCGAAAAAAATACCACAGCGAACTCCATTGGGAAATCCGTCAAAAATTTTCCACTTTTGTAGGAACATTTTTCATTGCTAGCTACTAACTGCAACAAATGAACTTTATCGCTCATTTCTACATGGATCGGCATGTAGAAGATACCCTATTCTTCGTAGGTGTCTCTACGCCAGATTGGGTATCTATCTTCAATAGGCAAATTCGTGTCAAGGAAAATCGCCTACCTCTAATCATGGAGAATGAGGCGACCCCGGCCGAAATAAGCTTTTACCATGGCATCGTACGGCATTTGGAGGTAGATCGAGTGTTTCACAGTTCGTCATTTTTTGAGTACGAGACTGCCGAGATTAGCCGCTTGCTGAAGCTGCACTTTGCTGAAGAAGCCGTTTCCCGCCGCTTTTTTGTGGCTCACGTGATGTTTGAGCTGGTACTCGACAAGGTCCTCATTCAGGCCGATCCTTCGCTGCTACCTGCCTACTACTCCCACCTCGAAAGCTGCGACATGGACCAAATCGTGCAGCTTACCGAATGGATTACTGCTACTCCCATGCCTGGCTATGACGGATTCGTGAGAAAATTTATCCATAAAAAGTTCCTCTATCAGTATACTGATTGGAACCATGTCATCTACGTGCTGCGTCGGCTGCTGGAGCGCGTAGGCGTGGATACCCACGAGTTTTTGGATACTGAGGCCTTCCTGAGTCTGGCCAAAACCTACGAAGCGGGTCTGAATCGGCGGTATCTGAAGGCCCTACAAGGCTTTGGACAAGGGCTGGTGCGCCTGTAAGGCAAACCTCATCTATGTAAAAGAACGTGAGTTTTGAATTATTATGTTCAAGGCTTCAAGTTAAAAGCATGACATTCAGATGGTAGACAAACTGGATAATGAGACGATCATTCTACTGGACATGAGCTTTTGGCGCGCTCGTTTTTGGACAAGATGGG
>CAYVAP010000362.1:0-5529 GCA_964449365.1 uncultured Bacteroidia bacterium | reverse complement strand
AAGTAATTAACCATTCGAAATTCGCATAAAACATTGACCAGAAGCACTCACCTATATGAAAGGTCAGGGGTATAAGGGAATAAGGTATCAGGCACTTTGGTCAGCCCCCCACATATTGGCTCACTCAGTGGCCGCCCAAGCGGCTATATTTGTTTTCAATTACGAACTGCGAATTTCGAATGCGAAGCACTAAGGGTATCAGGCACTTTGGTCAACCCCCGTTCATATTGGCTCACTCAGTGGCCGCCCCAAGCGGCTATCTTTACTTCCACTTACGAATTGCTGATTACGAATTTCGAATTTCGAATGCAAAGCCCTAGGAGCTGGTTTCGCAGTTGCGTAGGCCAACGATCGACCGAGTCTACCGAGGTGCCAATGGTATAAGAGTCGCCCAGTGCCAGGTAGCTGATGGCGGTATCGGAGGCTTGGGCGGGGATGGGGCGTAGGCGGCTCAGAAGGAGACTGACAGCCAAGCCCAGCCACGAGCAGCAATATTGGCAGAAAAAGCAGTCGATGTTGCAGAGATTGGCCCATGGTGGATACTTGGCGGTGAATTTGGGAAAGCAAGCTGCTGGTCGGCTTTGGCCTACCCAAGATACATAACCTGTCACAATCTACGAGGCATCTGAGTCAAGCTACCAAGGGCAGTTTCTCCTTTTGGGTACCAAAAAATATCTTCCCTATTCGACCCGTCTCTCCCAAGCTGACTTTTTGCCCCGTCGAATCAAGCCAGTCATGACCCAATCCATTCTCTCCGAATACCGCGACCTGCTCTTCCCGATTGCCTACAACATGCTAGGAAGCATCTCCGATGCTGAAGATCTGGTGCAGGAGACCATGCTCAAGTGGCTTTCGCTAGACCGAGCGGAGATCGACAACGAGCGTGGCTATCTGGTACGCATGCTGGTCAATCGCTGCCTCAACTTTTTGCGCGATCGGCAGCGCGAGCAGATCGGCGACGTAGAGCAGCAAGCCGAAGCCAACCACCTCATCGACCACCTGCCTGCCTACGTGGATATGGGGCCCTCGCTCTCGCTCGGGGTGCAGGCGATGCTGGCCAAACTCTCCCCGCAAGAGCGAGCGGTTTTTCTTCTCAAAGAAGTCTTCAACTTCTCTCACCGCGAGATCGCCGAGATGCTAGAGATCTCTGAAGCCTACTGCCGTCAGATTTTGCGCCGTGCCCGCGTACACCTGCGCCAAGAGCAGCAGCGCTTCGACGTCGACCCGGATCGCCACCTGCAACTCTACCGCACCTTCGTCGAGGTGTGCCAAGGGCAAGACCTGCACCAACTGCTGGAACTACTCAAGGAAGACATCGAAGTGGAAATCTCTCGACCTGCCGCTTCGGCTCAGCGTCTACAGGGGCGCAGCGCCGTAGCCTGCTGGCTGCTGCAGCAGCACCATCCTGCCCTCCGCTATGAATTGCAGTGGCTCGGCCAGTTTCCAGCCGTGGTGGTCTACCTCTACGCCCAGCCGCTGCGTCGCATTCGGCTGATGGGTACCCAGCAGATCAGCCAGTTGTCGGTCTATGCGCTGAATACCCAACCTATCATACCTGCACAGTGATGGCCCAGGCCGATCCAATGTTTCAGGATATGCTGGTGATCGTGGTGGCCTCGGTGCTGGCCGGCCCGAGGGTGGGCATGTTTCTCGCCGAGCTGGGGGCGCGGGTGATCAAGGTCGAAAATCCCCGCCGCAGCGGGGATGTCACCCGTAGTTGGCACCTGGCCCGCGAATCTATCAACGACGACCGCCCGGCGTACTTCTGCGCCGTCAACTGGGGCAAAGAGTCCCTAGCCCTCGATCTCAGTATCCGCGAGGATCGAGCCATCCTCGACCGTATGTTGTCCCAGGCCGACCTGCTGATCAGCAGCTTTGTGCCCGGAGCCGATCAGCGCTTGGGACTCGAGGCCAAAACCCTGCGTCGAACGTATCCTTTGCTCATCATCGCTGAAATCAGCGGCTACGGCCCTGACCAGGCGCGAGCCGCTTTCGATGCCATCATTCAGGCCGAGGCAGGCTTCACCTACCTCAACGGTCAGCCTGGCCAGATAAGCAAGATGCCTGTGGCCCTGATGGACGTGCTGGCGGCCCATCAGCTCAAGGAAGCCATCTTGCTGGCATACCTGCGTCGCTTGCGCACAGGGGAGGGCGACCGGGTACACGTGTCGCTGTTGCAAAGCGGCCTGGCCTCGCTGGTCAACCAAGCTACCCACTGGCTGCAAGCCGGACAAATTCCCCAACCCCAAGGCTCCGAGCATCCCAATATCGTACCCTACGGCACCATGTATGCCACCGCCGAGGGCAGCCCTGTCGTGCTCGCAGTAGGCAACGACGCCCAATTCGCAGGCTTGTGCCGGGTGTTGGGGAAAGAAGTGCCCTCGGTTTTTTCTACCAATCATCAGCGGGTGCAACAGCGCCAAGACGTTCATGCCTGGCTCTCTCCCCTGATCGTACGCTGGTCGCGAGATGAGTTGCTCGTTGCCTTGCAACGGAAGGGCGTACCTGCCGGGGCCGTCAACGATATGGCTGCGGCTTGGCAACAAGCAGCGGCTCAAGCTCTGCGCCTGCAAGCCCGCGAAGTGAACGGATTGCGGGGATTCGTGGCTCAGAGTGAGGGGATGCCTTGGCTGGAGCTATCTCCACCGCCACACCTCGATCAGCATGGCAAAGCCCTGCGAAACGAGTGGCGCGGATAGCGCTGGTTTTTGTCGGCTATTGTTTGCGTAGCACCATGTAAAACAGATCTTCCGCAGGATAGGGAATGGTAAGCTTATCGGGGATGAGGCGCATCATGGCGCGGGCAGGGGTAGCCAACGCCGAGCCTTCGAGCTTGTAACTCAGTAGCGATTTGGCGTGGTGCGCTTGAATCTTTTTGCCGGGGCG
Organism: uncultured Bacteroidia bacterium; assembly: GCA_964449365.1. GTDB lineage: Bacteria > Bacteroidota > Bacteroidia > J057 > J057 > CAYVAP01. Next base: position 2,643 of record CAYVAP010000362.1, on the reverse strand, counting down.
ACCCTGGGTAACCTTTTCGAAGCCGTATTGCCTGGCGAAAGATTGCAGCGAATAGGGCGTAAACCAATGCAGGACGCTCGGCGGGCTGTACTCGTGCCAGCTTTTGCCAAGTAGCTTGGCCATTTTGCTTTCCTTGTTCCAGGTCTCGATCAGCCAATAGCCGCCGGGCTTGGTGAGGTCGCTAAGCACTTGGAGCCCTTCGGTGAGGTTCCAAAAGTGAGGGATCACTTGGATCATGCTCACCAGGTCAAAGGGCTGCTCGCTGCGAAACGCCTCTACTGGGCTGTGGGCGATCTTCACACCGAGCTGCTCATTGCCGTAGCGGGCCATGGTGCCGTTGGGCTCGACCCCTTGGCCTTGCCAGCCTTGGTCCATGAAGCCTTTGAGCAGAAAACCGGCAGCAGCCCCCACGTCGAGCATGTGCCCGGGCTGGGTGTGGCGATTGATGATCTCGCCATAGGTTTGGCCGCGTTTGCGCAGCATCTCACCTTCGCTCAGATAATCGACGTAGCCGGCGGCGGCCCCATCGGTGAAATAGGCGTCGCTGTAGACGTCTGCCACATGCTGGGCGCTGATGGGATTTTCTACGAAGCGGTGCCCGCAGGTCTGACAGTCGACGATGCGATAGCCGTCGATTTCGAAGCAGGCTTGGGTCTTCCGATCTGCCGGACAAGCCTGGCAGCGAAAGGTTTGCAAGGAAGTATCAGGGGTAGCCATTCTGAAAAAAATGGTTGCGATCAGGACCCGACGGGGCAGGTGGATATGGATCGAGCGTGGGATGTCCTGGGGAGGGCTGCATCAAAGGTATGATGTCCCATCGGCAAATCCATGCTGCGTTGCAGCGATAGTCAGCTTTGGAGGCGCAGGCGACATATATCGAAGTAAATGGGCAGAAATCGTGCCGCCGACGAAAGTAATTTTGAACTGGGCTTCGGCACAGGCCAGCCTCCACATATTGGAAAACTCCTGACCATTCCGTTTTCGAGGGCTGGTTTATGCGGCGCTTTTCACCCCCGTAGCCCCCCCCCCAGGGGCCTTCAGACCGGGCTGAGCTTCGCTCAACCGGGCGATCAAATCCCCCTGGAGGGGGACCTAGGGAGTGAGTGGCACCTTCGGAATTAAGTAATTAACCATTCGAAATTCGCATAAAACATTGACCAGAAGCACTTTCGATTACGAATTCCCAATTACGAATTTCGAATGCGAAGCACTGGCAACCTATCATGAAGCATTTTTCTCTGATAATCAAAACCTTATAAATGAAGGCGTACCACCCAAAAACGGAATGGTCAGAAAACTCCTATTTTGCTGCCCAGCAGTTTACTTTTTTTGATTATATTCGATTGATAAAATTTCCTTCGCCAAAACGCACCTTAATCGTTTATCAGGTTTGGGAAAAAGAAGAAGTCGGCAGCCTCAGCAGCGCAGTAAGCGAGCAGAGCGCCCCCACCGGATCAACCACGAGATTCGCGTCCCTCAAATTCGGCTGGTGGGGATGGAAGCCCACGCGGACGCACTTGGCCCAGTCGAGGACGGTATTTTTCGTACCTCCGAAGCGCTACGCATGGCCGAACATCTCAAGATGGATCTGGTCGAGGTCGCGGCCAAAGCAGACCCACCGGTGTGCCGCATCGTGGCGTATTCGAAGTTTCGCTATGAACAGAAGAAACGCGAGAAGGCCAACAAAGCCAAGCAGCACATCGCAGTAATGAAGGAGATTCGTTTCGGTCCTAATACCGATGAACACGACTTCAACTTTAAGCTGCGCCACGCCGAGAAGTTTCTTTCCGAAGGCAACAAGCTCAAGGCCTACGTGCAGTTTCGTGGTCGAAACATCGTTTACAAGAGCCGTGGCTCGGACATGCTCGGGCGTTTTGCCGAAGAGCTAGACGAATACGCCAAGGTCGAACAGCCTCCCCGCATGGAGGGGCGGCGTATGATCATGATTTTGACCCCCAAAAAAGCCAAGCCCAGTAAGCCTAAGCCGCAGCCACAAGCACCCGCCAAATCAAAACCCTATCAGGAAGAACAGGAAGAAGAGGAGTAATCATTTCGGGGCACCTTTCGATTGGCGGAGGGCGCTGCCCATTTTTTGGATCCAAGCTACCCGCTCATGTCTTATCAGGCTACCATTTCAGGCCAGGTTTTTCGCTTTGCCGAGCTCCGCGAGGTGCTGGCCAAAGCCTCTCCCCTGCGCTCGGGCGATCAGCTCGCCGGGGTCGCAGCTACTACCAGTATCGAGCGGGTCGCGGCTCAGTTGGCCTTAGCGGAGGTGCCACTGCGGCACTTCACCGAAGATCTAGTCATCCCATACGAAGCCGACGAGGTGTCGCGGTTGATCATCGATACCCTCGATCGCAAAGCCTTGGCGCCTGTGGCTAGCCTCACCGTGGGTGAGTTCCGCGATTATCTGCTCCAGCCTAGCACCGACGGCCATGCCTTGCGCCAATTGGCCCCTGGCCTGATGCCCGAGATGGTGGCTGCGGTGAGCAAGCTGATGGGCAATCAAGATCTCATCCTGGTGGCGCAGAAGTGCGAGGTCGTCACCCGCTTTCGCAACACCCTGGGCCTCAGGCGGCATTTTTCGGTGCGTTTGCAGCCCAATCACCCGACCGAAGACCTCAAGGGTATTTTGGCGGGCAT
>CAYVAP010000361.1:3910-5559 GCA_964449365.1 uncultured Bacteroidia bacterium | reverse complement strand
TTATTGCGTCCTCGCTGTCCGACGAGGCGCTACCAGATACATTTGAGGTGCCAGAGGCTTGGGTGCAGGAAGCCCTGGCTCGTAATGAAGCCCTTGCAAGCGGAAAAGCGGAGCCGATCGCCTGGGAGGCGATTAAAACAAGGATCTATGGGCAGTAGGTTCTAATCATTTGGCCCATAACTTTCGATTTCTATCAATCATTCGCATCGACATGGATCCCTCTTCCAAACTGACCACTTTACAAAGAGAGCTGCTCAAGGTCTATGCCCTCGAACCGACCGAGGAAGAACTACGCGAAGTGCAGGCCATGCTAGGGCGCTTCTTTGCCGATCGCTTCGTGGCGCGAGTTGATCAGGCGGCACAGGTGCGAGGCATCACAGAAGAAGAGCTCGACCAATGGCTGAACGATGAGCAGCAATGAGCTCAAAATCGTGCTGGAAACCAACGTATTCATCGTGTCCTACTACAGATGGAAGTTGATCGAAGCTGATCCCGATGATGACAAATTCGTGGACTGCGCAATAGCTTATGGCGCAGACTATCTGGTTACCAACGATAAGCATTTTCGGATTCTGGAGAATATTGATTTTCCACCTGTCTCTGTGATAAGCCTTTCAGGTTTCGAAAAAGTCCTCGGCCAGACTTGACGACACAGATTTAATTTGGCTCCGGTGACCGCCATCAGATCGCGGATGGTACCGGACAGCAGGCCGAGCATCCGGTGGAAGGGCTGTGGGAGGCGCTTCGGTGATGCGGGACTCGACATCCGGGGCGCAGCTCTACAAATCGTAAGGGTAATCTCGTCTAAAATGGCTAACTTAGCGAGAAATAACTAAATTGTGATGAAGAAATCAGATGTGATGGCGCTAGCCGCTGCCCGCATCAGCCCGCATCCCCCAGGCCGCTTCCCCACGGGAGCGACAGTTTGAGCTGCCCTCTGGGAAAACTGCCACCATAGCCAGCTATTTTCACGCATACTCCTAGCCAAAAAGAGAGGTTAGACAGGAGCAGCAGCATACCCAGGATAAAAAATGGTTGATTTTCAGCCGATTGACTTGACATAGCGATAGCTTATCCCGTATTCCGTTTTTGTCCAGCAGCATGATTTTCACGCCATCAAGCACCCACTTCCCCGACCCATTTACCCCCTATGTCTGAACTCGCCCGCCGCCTCATCCGTGAAAACCTCGCCAGCCAAAACCCCTACCTGGACCTGGGCCGCTGTGGCCTCACCGATGAAAACTTCCCCGAGGAGCTAGGGGACTGCACCCACCTGGAAACGCTGGTGCTGGCGAATGAGTGGTACGCTTACCACCCTGAAAAGAGGAAATGGGAGAGAAAAGAGTCCTCCAACCCAGCGGGCGAGCGAAGTTGCAGCCCTTCGCACCTATTTTTTCGGACGCCGATCCGACCGATCAGGGGATGGGAATCCCCAACACTCAACGAAACCATCATTCCGACCCAAACTGTCCATTTTGTCCAATCCCTCCAATCCTGTCCATTCTTGTTAATCCTGTCCAAAAGCAAACGCCCCAAAAACACCCGAAAGCCATCCCCCCAATCCTGTTAATCCTGTCAATCCTGTCCAAAAGCAAGCGCCCCAAAAACACCCGAAAGCCATCCCCCCAATCCTGTTAATCTTGTCAATC
>CAYVAP010000361.1:0-3810 GCA_964449365.1 uncultured Bacteroidia bacterium | reverse complement strand
CGCCCCAGAAACACCTAAAAGCCATCCCCCCAATCCTGTTAATCCTGTCAATCCTGTCCAAAAGCAAACGCCCCAAAAACACCTGAAAACCATCAGCCTTACACCTGACTTCCCTCCCAAGTTTTTACTACCCGGCGGTTTTTCAGCCCCTTGAGAAAAATGGGAATCCACCCTAAAATCGGCATAAAGTAAGCTAGCACGATGGGATTTTGCCAGATGATACGCCAAAAACGAAACCACCCGCGAGTGATGCCGCGGGGTGGCTCCGGCTCGCAGTAGTAGCGACGGTCGTACTCGGTAAACAGCGCAGCCCAACCGATGGGAGTCCAGTAAGGGAGGTCGCGCCCATGGCGGAGTAGGTTGCGCCAGAATTCGCCCCAGCGGTATGGCTTGCGACCGTAGTGCTTGACTTGCTGGTCCAGTTCGGCCTGCATGGCCGCCTGAATCTCATCGCGCACCCGACGGATCTCCTCCACCGAGCAATCGTCGAGGGCCTTGCCGCCCACCATCTCGTAGGGCGTGAATCGCGGCCCCATTACGTAGGTCAGTTTGGCCGGCAGGGCATAGTAAAACAGCCAAGGCTGTACCAGCAATAGGGGCGTCTGCAAAGCCACGGGTAGATAGGGGACACCGATCTTGTTGACCTGCCGATTGAGCCAGCGCGAGGTATAGGAGAAAGGATTGATCCACTCGCCATTGATGCAACTCACCGCCACGATGTCGGTGTGGTACTTGATGGCCATGCGGATCATAGAGGTGCTGAAAGTCTGCAACTGATAGCGGCGATTGAAGCCCTTGCCAATGCCCGGCACCCCCTCGGGATAGACCAAAACGTTGCTTTGGGACTGGCTCATCATGGTCTCGAAATTGAGACTGGTCGCATCCACAGCTCCCACTCGCTTCCACAAATCGCGTAGCAAGAAGGGATTCATCAGGCTGGAGGCCGAGAGCATGGGCGAAGCGAGCGCCCGAAAGAGCTTGCTCATATCATAGTCGTGCTTGGCAAACAGCCCCGAGCCAAAAATGATCGCGTCCCAGGGAAAGGCCATGCCTGAGTGATTACAGGCAAAGATGAGGGGGCGATCCGGGGCGACCCGCTCAGGCATCTGATCAAAGCCCACGAACTCCGGTCGGAAGTACATGTTGAGTAGTGGTACCAACTCCTGATTGAAGTTGCGCATGAAATCGAGATCGAAATGCTCATCCAATACGGCCTGATTGGCCGCGATGGCTTCCGACAACTCCTCCGGGCTCATGTCCCGGATATGTTTTTTGACCTTGGCTCGACGCGTACGGCGATCGAGGGTGGGTTGCTGGTCCATAGCGAGTAGTAGTGGGGGGCAGTAGTAAGTAAAAAGTGGAGAGTAAAAGGGAGAGTTCATAGGGCAGCACTCACCTATATGAACGGCTAGGGGTATAAGGGAATAAGGTATAAGGGTATCTGGCGCTTTGTTTGGTCAGCCCCCGTTCACATTGGCTCACTCGTGGCCGCCCAAGCGGCTAAATTTCCTTTCAACTCCGAACTTCCTGGAAGGTACAAGAAAAGCTGCGCCCTTGCAATGCATCGCCTTACCTCAGATTTTTTTCATCAATCTTGCGTAGCTTCACTTGCCTGAAAAACTAGCGTCGAGACATGGCTTTAGCTAAGAGCTTCACCCTTGAAACCTTACGACTTCTGCTGCGACCACCGTGCGAAGCAGACATTGCGCCCATTTTTGCGGCCACCAGGGTCGCGGGCTTCAACGATGGCATGACCTGGGAGCCACCCGCCGACGAAACGTCGCTGCATGAGCATTTGCAAACCATCCTGGCTTGCTGGGCCAAAGGAAGTGCCTACGTCTTCAGCATCACGGATAAGAACACCGGGGAGTTGCTGGGGCGCATTTCCATTCGGCACCTAGCGCAGCATCCGCCGGGCGTATGGGATCTGGGGGCTTTTACTCTACCCAATCATCAGGGCCAAGGCATCATGAGCGAAGCGCTGGCCTGCATGGTGGAGTTTGGCTTCTTGACCCTAGAGGCGTCGCGCCTGGAAGCCCGCCATGCACATTGGAACAAAGCCAGCGAGCGGGTACTGACCAAATTGGGCTTTCGCTTCGTACGCTACCTTCAGCATGGCTTTCAGAAAAATGGACACTGGGTGGCCGAAAACCTGCTGGCTCTGCAGCGGAGCGCCTGGCAGAACGAAGACCCCCCTCGCATGTAACCTACTTTCGTATCCTCCCGTAAGGACACAACTTTTCCGCGTGGGGGTGGTTAAACAAGGCGAGAAAACTAACTTCCCTAATTCGATTAGAGATCTCGTTCCAGATCAAGGGGGATAGTGAGATGGTGAGATGCTGAGATTCTGAGATGGTGAGATTCTAAGACTTGGAGACGTACAGTCTCCTACTCTCAATCTCTCGACCTCTCAACCTCCTATTTTCAAGCGAAGAAGGCCAACTTATTTTTTGAGCGTTACTAAGTACCCAGTGGACTTTTTCCACCTTTGTATTCAACGAGGGAGATTCAGTTTCGGCACATACCAGCCCCTCATTGGCTCACTCAGTGGCCGCACCAAAGCGGCCAATTCTACCACGAACTAAAAACTCTAACCCAATTCCCATGTCTGACCACGGTCAAAACCTCAAAGATATCGTCCTCGGAGCCGGCTGTTTCTGGTGCGTCGAGGCAGTGTACCAGCAGCTCAAAGGCGTACACTCAGTGGTTTCGGGCTACTCCGGTGGCCACGTCGAACATCCCACCTACGAGCAAATCTGCGGCAAAAAGACCGGACATGCTGAGGTGGTACGCGTCAGCTACGATCCCGAGGTGATCAGCCTGCCAGAAATCCTGGAGGTATTTTTCACCACCCACGACCCCACCACGCCCGACCGACAAGGCAATGATGTAGGGCCGCAGTATCGCTCAGCGATCTTTTATGCCAACGACGAGGAGAAGCAGATCGCCGAGGAAGTCAAAGCTCGCATGGAGCAGGCCGATCTCTACGACAACCCCATCGTCACCGAGATCTCGCCCCTGATCAACTTCTACGAAGCCGAGGGCTACCACCAAAACTATTACCAAAGCAACCCCTATCAGCCCTATTGCAGCTTTGTGATCAGCCCCAAAGTCGCCAAGCTCCGCAAGAAGTATGCGGATAAGCTGAAGGCGAAGGCTTCCTAATTGCTGTATTCGAAATTCGTGATCCGGAATTGAAATAGTCCTCAAATTCCGCATCATGAATTCCCAATATCGAATTTTTCCCCATGCCCAACATCCGCGACCTCACCCTCCCGCAACTAGAGACAGCACTGCTAGAGCTGGGCGAAAAGAAATTTCGCGCCCGGCAGCTCTACGAGTGGCTGTGGCAAAAGCATGTGGCCTCGTTTGAAGCGATGACCAACCTGAGCAAGCGGCTGCGCGAGCAGTTGGCGGCGCGGTATGAGATCGGGCAGGCCCAAGTCGAGAGCGAGCTCAAGAGCCGCGATGGCACGGTGAAGTATGCCTTTCGCCTAGCGGGCGGACAGGAAGTCGAAGGGGTCCTGATTCCGACAGGCAACCGGGTAACGGCCTGCATCTCCTCGCAGGCGGGCTGCTCACTCGCTTGCGCCTTTTGCGCCACGGGCTTTCTCGATCTCAAGCACAACCTGCGGCACTACGAAATCTACGATCAAGTCTATCTGCTCAACCAAGAGAGCGAAAAGCATTTTGGCCGCCCCCTAAGCAACATCGTGTACATGGGCATGGGCGAGCCCCTGCTCAACTACCGCAACGTGATGGTCTCGGTGGAAATGATCACTAGCGAGGCCGGAATGGGCATGTCGCCCC
>CAYVAP010000360.1:0-5561 GCA_964449365.1 uncultured Bacteroidia bacterium | reverse complement strand
GGCCGCGATGCAGGCTTTATCGCCCACAACGCAGGCATCCCCGGGGGCGCGGAGGCGGTGCTCATTCCTGAGCAAAAAACCCAGATCGACCAGTTGATCGGTAAGCTGGAGCAAGGCTGGCTGCGCCACAAAACCTCCTCTATCATCGTGGTAGCGGAAGGAGACGACGCCGGCGGTGCGTTCAAGGTGGCCGAAAAAGTCAAAGAGCATTTGCCCTACTACGACACCCGCGTGGTGGTGCTAGGGCACATTCAGCGCGGAGGGATCCCCACCTGCATGGATCGGGTGCTGGCCAGTCGGATGGGACACGCCGCAGTCGAAGCCCTGCTCGAAGGGCTCTCCAACGTCATGGTCGGGCAGGTCAACAACAAGATCGTTCACACCTCTTTCGCCAAAGCCTGCAAATATCACCAGGACGTAAACCCTGCCTTGCTCAAGATGGTGGAGGTGCTCTCGGTGTGAGGTTGCGGATTGCAGGACACGCAACGGCTCACCTATATGAACGGTCAGGGGACGGTCAGGGGTATAAGGGAATAAGGGTATAAGGTGGTCAGGCACGGCGTTTACCTACCGTTCATAGTTTACCTACCGTTCATATTGGCTCACTCAGTGGCCGCCCAAGCGGCTATCTTTACTTTCAACCCTCAACCTTTAACTCACCTATATGAACGGTCAGGGGTATAGGGGAAATAAGGTATGAGGGTATCAGGCACTTTGGCCAGCCCCCCACATATTGGTTCACTCAGTGGCCGCGACAAGCGGCTATCTTTACTTTCAACCGAGAACTCTGACTTTCAACTTTCTTCACCAGCCTCCCAACCCCTCGAATGGCCATGGCTACCTGCTGCGCAATCTCGGCTGCTCCTACCGCAGTAGGATGTACACCGTCTACAAACCAGTAGGGCTTTTGACTCATCGCAGCGGGCAAGTCGATCAGTCTCACGGGACGCTGCTGCGCCACCCGACGAATGGCCGGGACGATCTCCCGCGTCAGGGTGTGATCGCGAATTTCGAAGCCATTTTGGTACACCGGCGGAGGAAGGCAGACCATCACCTCGGGTTGACTGGGCAGCCGTAAAAAGGTATCGATCAGGGCCAGGTAATCCCGCTCGAACTGCTGGGCGTATTGCCAGTTGATGGGCTTACTGTCATTGGTACCCAGCATGATCACCACTACCTGGGGGGCCAAAGCCATGGCTTTAGCCAGGGCCTCCTCGTGCCAGTAGGGAGCATGCCCTGCCTTAAGCAGGGTGCGCCCATTGCGCCCAAAATTTCGCACCTCAAAGCTATCGCCCAGCATGGTTTGCAGTTGGGCAGGATAGCTCTGCCGCTCTGGATCGGCCAAGACATCGCCAAAAGTGATGCTGTCGCCTACGCAGGCTACACGCAGGGTAGAAGAGGGCGCACAAGACACCAGTACCCACAGCCCCATCAGCCATAGACCATGAATCTTTATACCACAGCCCTGCGTAATACTCATACTGGCAAATTTTGAGTAAAAATATAGAATTTCCCTTGTTAGAGGTGTTCCTTTCTGCTAAATTAGCTATCTATTCTCTTTCCTGCACCCGTAGCTCAGGGGATTAGAGCGTTGGTCTCCGGAACCAAAGGTCGTAGGTTCGAATCCTACCGGGTGTACTTCCTCTCACACTCAATCAGTTGCTCGTCAAGTGATTGGGTGTTTTGTTTTGGGGAGCTATGCCGGGTGGCTTCCGGTTTTTACCTATGTGAAAGGGGCAAAATTGATTTTGCGCAACTTCCGTTTCAATCTGCTGATTCGCCTCCTGTTGCTGATGGGGCTGTGCTTGCTGTTGGCCTTTTTGGTGATGCAAACCAACTTTGTGGTGGTGCCCTTGCTAGTGGGGGGGAGCCTGATCGCAGCAGTGATCGAACTGCTGTACTACCTGGAGCGGAGCAATCGCGACCTGAGGAGTTTTCTGGCCTCTATCCAGCACGATGACTTTTCGACCACCTTCACCACCCAGCGGCGGGGCAAATCCTTTGATCGGCTTTACGGCGAGCTCAACCGTATCACGGAGCAATTTCAGCGCATTCGGGCACAAAAGGAGGCGCAGTACCAGTACCTGCAAACCATCGTAGCGCATGTCGAAGTGGGCCTGCTGGCTTATTCGCAGCGTTCGGGCGAAGTGCTGCTGATGAATCAGACCTTGCAGCGCATGCTGCGCCGCCCCTACCTGCAACATGTCAACGGCCTGCGGCACCTGGGCGAGCCCTTTGCCAGCACCCTGACGGAATTGCCGACCGGTGAACGCGCCCTGATCAAGCTACGCCGCGGCAGCGACTTGCTCCAACTGGCGGTGCGAGCCACCGAGTTCAAGCTCGAGGGCGAGCCCTACCGCCTCATTTCCTGCCAAAATATCCGCGGCGAACTGGAAGCCCGCGACCTGGAGGCCTGGCAGCAACTCATTCGCATCCTGACCCACGAGATCATGAACTCGGTCACACCGGTAGTCTCGCTTTCGGGCACCCTCAGGGAGATTTTCGACGACGAATCGGCCCTGGACGATCCCGAAAACCTGCTTGACGCCCGCGCGGGGCTGAGCGCCATCGAGACGCGGGGACGGGGGCTGATTCGCTTCACCGAGGCTTACCGCGACCTCACTCGCCTACCCGAACCGCAGTTCGAAGCAGTGGTGGTCGATGACCTACTGGGGCGCATCCACACCCTCTACCGGCAGCAGTTGCCGGCGCAGGGCATCGAGTTGCGTATCGAGGCCGAAGAGCTCCCACCTATCCAGGCCGATCCGCAGTTGATCGAGCAGGTACTGATCAACCTGATCAAAAATGCCGCCGAAGCGCTGACCAGCACCCCTCAGCCCTGCGTCTGCCTGCGGGCCTACGCCGCCGACGGGCGCAGCTACCTGCAGGTCCAAGACAACGGCCCTGGCATTCCCGAGGAGGTACTGGAGCGCATCTTTGTGCCCTTTTTCACCACCAAAACCAATGGCTCTGGCATCGGCCTCAGCCTCTCCCGCCAGATCATGCAGCGCCACAAAGGCGAGCTCTCGGCCTTCTCTGAACCCAAGCAGGGCACCACCTTTACCCTGGCCTTTTAAGAAAGGGATTCGGTATCCAATGTGCAGCATCGGTAGAAACATTCCACCCCCAAGCAGCGTTCGACACTTCGCAGCAGACCAATGATTACCCCAAACCACTGTTTATTGATCACTGCTCACCGTTCACATTTCACTGTTCATTGTCCACCGTTCATTGTCTACTGCTCACCGTTCACTGATCACTGTTCATTGTCCACTGTCCACTGCTCACCGTTCACTGTTCATTGTCTACTGCTCACCGTTCACTGATCACTGTTCATTGTCCACTGATCATTGTCCATTGTCCACTGATCACCGTTCACCGTTCACTGATCATTGTCCACCGTTCACCGCTCGCTGCTCACTGTTCACTGATCACTGATCACTGATCACTGATCACTGTTCACTGATCACTCACTGTTCATTGTCCACTGGTCACTGTTCATTGTCCACTGACTCATGATTCACCTCTCCGTCAACCTCAACAAAGTCGCCCTCATTCGCAACTCGCGAGGGCGCAACCTACCCGACCTGCTGTCGGTAGCCCAAGACTGCGTCCGCTTCGGGGCCGATGGCATCACGCTGCATCCACGCCCGGACGAGCGCCACGCGCGCAAGCAGGACATCCACGAGCTGAAGCCTGCCCTCTCGGTAGAGCTAAACGTGGAGGGTTATCCCTCTGAAGATTTCCTGCAACTAATCGAAGCAACCCAGCCCGCGCAGGCCACCTTGGTGCCCGATCCGCCGGAGGCGCTCACCTCCAGCGCAGGCTGGGATACCCTGGCCCATGAGGCTTTTCTGCGCGAGGTGGTGAGCCGCATTCAGGCGGCGGGGGTGCGAGCTTCCATTTTCATCGAGACCGATCTGGCCCGCATCGACAAAGCCAAGGATATCGGTACCGACCGGGTAGAGCTGTATACCGAGGCCTTCGCCAGCGAATACGCCCAAGGCAACCTCCAGGCCGTGGAGCCATACGTGCAGGCAGGCAATCATGCCAAAGGCATCGGCTTGGGCCTCAACGCTGGCCACGACCTCAACCTCGACAACTTGGCGTTTTTCGCCGAAAAGCTTCCCATCCTCGACGAGGTCTCTATCGGCCACGCCCTAGTCTGCGATGCGCTGTACCTGGGCCTAGAAGATACCATCCGCCGCTATCAAGTTTGCCTGGGGAAGAAGGTGGTGGTGTAGTACTTCCACGCTTTGCGCGGATCAGCGCCACGTGGCACGGAGGACCACCGTACCTACTCCTACTCCGGACCGCCCCAAATCATCTTGTCGACCTGACGTAGAACCATGGGACCGTCGATGCGGATCTGGCAACTGAGGCGAGGATAGCCAAAGCGCATAGCCAATTGGTCGTGCCAATGTCCTGGCGCAGGCGCGCCTGCCTCGATCCACACTCCGCAGGTGGCGCAGAGCCCGCGCCCGCCACAGTTGAGCCGCTGCGTGTAGCGGGTGTAGGGAGAATAGCCCGCTTGCAACAGCCATTGGCGCAAATTGGCACCGTCAGGAGCTGGCAGATGAAGCGTTTGGCCGTCGAGAAGATGGAGGGTAATGAGGTGCAAGGGTAGCTTAGGTTGAAGGGGTTGCGGTTGTCATTGGTATGGGTAACTGCCCATGGTACGGGTACGTTTTTTCATCGACCCAAAAAACCGCGGTTATGAACGTTTTCTCTCACTGTGGCAGAGAAGATACGGCGCGACTTGACTGCCTGGCCATGCCATTCTACCACACGCTATCCCAAACCCTTTTCGCTCAAATCAGTATAGCCAAATGTGAGAATAAATTGGGAATTAGAAATTTGTTGTTCGTACTTTAGATCAATTATCACTTCAACTACGAATACCGAACGTTAATTACCGCGCACTCAGAGCAAGGTGTACGATTGCGCAGCAAGCACAAACACAAAACGCAATATCCCCCTGTTGGCTGGCTGGGTTCCCTCAGCCGCGCACAAGTCAGCAGATGATTATTAGTGGCCGTTGATTCCGTCTAATTTTTTTCGTTTATCACTCGGAATTGTCGCCACTACTCTACCACTGGGAGCCCAAACCGGGGGAGGTCGCGCAGACGAATCACTACGCACAGGTGCAAGGTATCCTGCGATTCGATTTGCCACTCATGCCACGTGCAAGAAAAATGGCATGCATCACTGATAGCAGACGCTCAGCAGTGAATTCTCCTCAGGTATTGGTCGGCTCCACAACTAGGTTTTTTACGCATTTATGCCAAGAAACAATGACGGCCGCTCTAGCAAGAATACACGCGGCAGCTCCCGCCGAGGCGGACGCAGCAACAAATCCCAGCATCGTAATCAAGGCTTTAGCCATCAGATTTCGGCCTTTCTCAAAGGCAACCGCGAGCAAGCCCTTAGCACCAAACAGATTGCCCAGGGCACAGGGCTTTGGAACAAAATCGACAACCACACCCTTCGTTCTCTCCTGCTCAAACTGCGCGATGAAGGGAAAGTCGAGTCCTTGGGCAAGGGCCAATGGCGCTACCTCG
>CAYVAP010000359.1:0-5571 GCA_964449365.1 uncultured Bacteroidia bacterium | reverse complement strand
GGTTAGTGGTTTAGTGAGGTAAATAGTTCAAGATAAGCCATATTCACCAGGACATTAAATCGTAGCTACACCCATGCATGGAATATCGGACTTGCTATGGAACAGCCTCCACAGAGCCAAAGAAAACTGCCTTAAAAACTGGACTTTTGACAAGCATTTTTATCAAGAGTTCCAATCTCAGACTACTCATTTATAGATACAACCTACTGAAAATCAGACAAATACATACAGCACGCAAAAAAATCCTCATTTATCACACAAATGATATTTTTATTTTTTGGAGGTTTGGAGAAACGGGAGCCGTTCATAAAACCGCAAAAAATAGCATTGGGTGCAATGTCTGTCTGGCGTATACTTCTGGTTATCAATGTTTTAGAAACTACGGAAGGTAGCGCTGAGCGTCAAAAGTCCAGTTAAAAAGGGAAAGCTAAATAATTACGAGATTCGTCTTGAGGGGCAGCTAGAAGGTGTTGGTCAAAATTTGATCATCGTAGATCTTTCCCCGATTCGGCAAGACAAGGACAGTCGATACACACTGTGGGTCGAGGAGACCTCTTTTGCCGTGGTAAAAATGATTGAACGTCGCCCTGATGGAATACGTTTTGAGACTGGATTCATGCCAATCGGTGATCAATGGTACCTAGCTTATTTCAAGCAGGTGGTACCACCCAGAAACTCTTACCAAAAATACTATGGCTTCGAGCAAGCTGTTTCATCAGAGCTAGTAGCCATCTACCGGGTGCTGGATCAACAGCCAACCGAAGAACCGGCGGGAGCGCAAGGCTACATGTTGAGTGGGCGTCATGAGCTAAAAGAGGTGGCTGGCGACTGGGACGACCCCTTTTGGCAGGAGCATCCAGCTAGGCCATGGCCGGAATGGATTGCCGAATATTTGGCTGAAGAATGAGCCAGGTTGCGGTGAAAACCTCAATGGCTGGGCGCGGGGTTCCCATCCGTGCTAGGCCGACTTAACCCTTTGCTGTATGCTGCGCCGGGTTTTAAGCCCCTGCGCTGGGCTGGTCTTACCGACGCCGCTCAGCCTGAATTATCGGCGAGAAAACCTCCCGAAAATAGGCGCTCCCGAAAATCCTCCCAAGGCAGGCCATCCGCATCGCCGAACTAACCAAGACAGCCAAATGGTCCTTCGCATGTTTACACCATTTTTATTTGGAAGCGATGGATGAAATAAGCATTTTCATGAAGTGAATCATCCTGAATTCGCTCAATGTAATTCACGCAACTATGCCATTCATCGACCGTCTCGACCTGCTGAGACGCATGGATCTCCTGATCCGGCGCAAAGCCACCGGTACACCCCAAACCTTCGCGCGGCGGCTGGGCATGAGCCGGGCAACGCTATACTGTCATCTAGACGAACTGAACCAGATGGGGGCCTCTGTCGCTTACTGCCGCCTCCGGCAGACCTTTTACCATCAAAAAGAAGGGAGGCTGATCATGGCCTTTGTGCCATATGAAGCAGGGAGGGAGAGCCAGCCATCTGCTTGAAGAGTTTTGTGGATTTTTCTTCCGTCTCAGATATTGAGATGGGGACTTTGCACTTTGCCATCATCATGAGTGGGGGATAGCTAGAATCTCTCGCTGATGTCTAGCCCCGGCTGCGGAAAAGGGGATAGAGTAGGCATGGTTTTAACCAGATAGATTCATGAAGCATTTAATCGCTATCACTCTCTGTGTCCTGTTGGCAGCGGTCGTCTCTACCGCAACCCTCGCAGGATCACTGACTTTTATAACTTACCATTAAGCCGATCATATCAAGAGGGTCAGCTATCGTACATGAAGATACTAACTTCAACCACAAACTATTCAATGATGACTAATCGAGCTATCTTATCGTTTATCATCCTTCTTCTGTTCAGCTTCATGGCGAATGGACAGACCCAAACTTCTCGCGGTGCCCAAAAAGCGAAATTAGAAGCGGTGCTTACGTACGAGTGCGTCCAGCCAAAACTCGGCATTGAGGAGGAATACCGCTTGCTGCTCAAGGGGCAAACGGCTTGTTACCAGCATTTTCAAACCAGAAAGTCCTTTAAAAATGACAAAGGGTGGAACATTACGTTAGACCACAATTATTACCAGTGGTATTTTGACCAGGCCCATCAGACAGTGGTACATCAGCGCAAGCTGCCCAATGGCGTCGAGTTGATCAGCCGCTATCCGGCTGAGCCCATCAAATGGACCATCCACGACGAAACCAAAACTGTGGCAGGCTACGTGGTGCAGAAGGCCACGGCCACCGCGTTTCAATCTCCCGATGGCTTGCAAGCAAAAAATCCCAGAGCCATCGCGTGGTTTACCCCTGACATTCCTTTGGGGGTAGGACCCGAGCGGTATCATGGCCTACCGGGCCTGATCGTGCAGCTTCAGTTGCCCCATATTTATACTAATTATACCTTGATTGATTTTGAAGAGCAATCGCTAGGCGATATCGAGCCGAAAACAGGAGTCGCGGTGGAGGCCGATCTGCTGATGTACCCCCGCGATTTTACGCGCCAGGAAATGAAGGATTTCAAAAGAGAATTCAAAGCGAATCAGAAATGAAACTGGTGATGCGTTGGGTGCAAGGGTTGCTTGCGAGTGCCTTGCTATGGGGAGGGTGCCTATCGGCTCAAGTGACCCTGAGCGGTCAGGTGGTGGACCAGCAGGACGAGGGGCCGATCGTGGGGGCCATGATCACGATCAGCCGCTACCAGTCTACGCAGATTTTGGCTTATACCCGGACCGATACGGCGGGGCGCTATGTGCTGGAGCTAGGTGTCGAGGTGCCCGCCTTGACCCTGCGGGCGCGCAGCTATGGATACCAGACCTACGAGCGAGAGATCGTGCTCGGGGGGGAGTCGGAGCAAGGCATCGAGCTGTCCATCGCTTTGCCACGTAAAGGCGATACCCTGGACGCCGTGGTGATCGAGGAGCGCCCTTCCCCGATCATTGTCAAGCCCGATACGGTGATCTACGACGTGGCCCACTGGCAGGAAGCGGGGGACCAAACCCTGGAGACCGTTCTGGCTCGGATCCCTGGCTTCCAGGTGCAGCCCAACGGCGACCTGATCATCAACGGCAAGCGGGTGGACAAGGTCTTGGTAGACGGAGAGGAGGTGACGGGAGATGGCGCCGCCTTGCTCACGCGCTCGCTGTCGCCAGAAGAGGTGGCAGCGATAGAGCTGCGCACCGATGAGCAAAACCGCGAACTCAAGGAGAGCCTGCTCGATACCGATAAACTCGTGGTGCTGGACATCAAGCTCAAGGGCGAGGTGCAAAAAGCCTTCTTTGGCAAGGGCAGGCTCACCGTGGGTCAGCAGGACCGCCTTCAGCCTGGGGGGTATGCCAATGTGTTTGCCCTGCGCCCCAAGCTCAAAGTCCACCTGTTTGCCGAGCACGATCGCTTTGGCAACCAGGAGATTTCACTGTACCAGGTACGCAACTTAGGACGAGAAGCGATGGCCGAGCTATTTAGCATCCCGGCTGATTTTGCTTCCCTCACGCAGCGTGAAGGACTCAACAAGGAGATCTATGGGTTCAAGGATTACGTGGCGGCGGCCAACAACACCATCGGCTTTACCATGCGGGTGCCCATGGGCTCGGACTGGAAGTTGATCCTGGGCTCTTACACCAGCTATCAGCAAGACAGCATGGCTAGTGGGTCTGAGCAAGTATTCGAAACGCTTGGGCTGCGCAACCGCCTGAGTGAAGCGCAGCGCGCAGGCAATTTTTCCTCCAAGAATAAGCTGGAGTTGACCTATGATCAGCGTCGCGTAAAAATACGCCTAGACCTCAACTGGGTTTACGGCCGCGAACGATACCAAAACCGCACGGTGGACTCTACCGCGGGGCTGACCTATCGATACCGGCGTCACATGGAGGCGTCGGAGTGGTACCAAAATGGCTTTTTCGAGTACGAGTTCTCCGATCGCTGGGGGTTGCAGGTCAACACGGCGCTCGGATACATCTCTTCTGATCGCCGTCGCCGCCTGGCGCACAACGATCCCAACTACGCCAGCTACCTGATCAGGCCCGATAGCAGTTTGATTAGGGACTTTGAGCAGCAAACGGCAACTGAGGCCCGCAGTGCCATGATCGACGGCTTTGTACAGCGCCGTGGCAACCTGGACACCTGGCGCGTAGGTGCGCAGTGGCAAGGCAGCGACCTGCTGGGCAGCAAGCAGGCCCTGGCTCAGTCAGACGGCCTCCCCCTGCCCGCCTCGTCCTTTACGGGCCAAAGCCCCCGGCTTGGTCATCAGCGCCTGCGGCCCTACGTGCGCTACGAAGTCTCGCTGGGGGGACTACTCAACGTGTCGCAGCAGCTGGGCTGGGCCATCCTAAGGTACCCGCTTGCCGACGCTACCCCTCAAACGGCCTCCCTGCTGGCGTGGAATAGCAAGCTGACCCTGAATGCCCCGATACACCTGGAGCTGAGCTGGCGGCGCAGTGCCTCGGCGTTTCCCCTGCGCCAACTGCTGCCCGGCGATGACCTGCTAGGGTTGCGCAGCATCGGGCGTCCCGGGCTGCATACCTTTACCCCCCGCCCGGAGCAGGTCCTCCAACTCACCTTTGACCACGATGTTTCGAAATATGGGGTAAACCTCTTCGGGGCGGCGGCGCACGGACGCACCGAGCAGGGCGACGTCTTTCGCTTTGACCGTGCGCCGATCGTGGAGGTACAGTACCAGCAGTTGCTCGAAGACTATTGGATAGGTGAAATCCAGGCCACCCGCACCTTTGAGGCAGCACCGCTGACCCTGCAGTTGGTGCAATCTTACCTGCGCAACCGAGCCAACAACCAACTGGAGAATGCCACCGAGTATGCCACGGCTACCGTGCGCTGGCTCACCGAAGTGAAGGTGCGTTCTGCCTTCAAAGATCAGTGGTACGACTTCGACCTGCGCGGCAAGTACTCCCAGTTCCAATTCATCAATCAATTGGCCTCCCAGCCTACCACCCAGCGCATGATCACCTTTGATCTGCGCGCCAAGCTTGACCTGTGGGGCGATCGGCTTTTGCTGCGCCCGGGTGGCAGGCAGGTGTCTTTCCGGGGCGCATCCCAGGCATATTTGCTCAACCTAAACTTGAGGATCGAAGCTCCCTGGCAGCAGTGGTTCTTTTTTCTCGAAGCGGACAACCTGCTCGACAACCAATCTTTCATCCGTCAACGGCTCAACCCGGCTTGGTTGCAGACCGATGTACAGGCGGTATTTGGTCGCTACGTGAAATTGGGGCTGTCTTATCGCTTTCGCTAGGTTCTCTTCCCCACCGCCAGTAATGCCGAACGGCTACCGGCGGGAGCGGCGTCCCGAAGGCCATGGCGTCCGGCGATCGGAGTCGCCGGACAGTCCCCCAAGAAGCTCCCACCATCCGGCAGAGGCTTTTTCTATCATCGGCCAGGTTTTGCGCAATGGAACCCGTGGTCTTCTGCCCAATGATCTCGACGTACTCCTGCAAAATGTCTTCGGTGATGGCCAATACATAAGCGCCCTGTAATAAGCCGTCAAAAATCGGGCGATACCTAGTGCTCTGTCAACTCCCGAATGATGGGTGATCGCTGCATCTTTTTCCGCA
>CAYVAP010000358.1:0-5604 GCA_964449365.1 uncultured Bacteroidia bacterium | reverse complement strand
TGATCGCCGTCGGGATGTTCATTCTGGTGATATTGCTCTTCTTCGGTAACCTCTTCTTCGTCATTGTCATGGGCTGGCGCAGCCTGAAGCACGGCTATCAACCTGCCCGCCCCTTCATCCTGTCGCAGACCACCCTGCTGCTGGGGGTGCTGATTCCCACAGGCGTCTCAATCTACGGAGGGTTTTTCGACCTGCCAGATTGGATCCATGCTCGCGCGATGGTCAACATCATCTGCGGCGGGGTGGTGCTGCAACTAGCCCTCATGGCCTTGGGCATTGGCCAAAAGCGCCGCCTGCTGGAGGGCGACAAGCTGGCCGCTGAGCAAAAGCTCACCCAAGAACTCAAGCGCCAAAACGAAGCCTTCAGCCGCTTCGTGCCGCACGAGTTTCTCCAGGCCATCGGGCGCGACACCATCCTCGACGTAGCCCTGGGCGACGGCGTGGAGCGCGAAGTGACGGTGCTCTTTTCCGACATTCGGGGGTACACCTCCCTCTCGGAGGAAATGACGCCCGACCAGACTTTCCACTTCCTCAACCAATACCTGGGCAAAGTCGGTCCGGTGGTGCGGGAGCATTTCGGCTTCGTCAACCAGTTTTATGGTGATGGCATCATGGCGCTGTTCATTCAGTCGCCCGAAAACGCGGTGCGAGCCGCCATCGGGATGCAGCAGGCCATTGCGGCCTTCAATCAGGAACGAGCCAGAGAGGAGCAATCCAGGCCCATCCGGGTGGGCATCGGCCTGCACAGCGGTCGCCTGATGATGGGCGTGATCGGGGAGAGCAACCGCTTCGATGCGGGCGTGGTGGCCGACGCAGTCAATACCGCAGCCCGCATGGAGGGCCTCACCAAGTACTACGGTGCGAGCCTGTTGGTGAGTGAGCCAGTTTGGGATCGCATCGCAGATCACAGCCAGTTTGCCTATCGCTTCATCGCCCGGGTGCAGGTCAAGGGGCGCAAGCAACCCCTGGCGGTGTACGATGTGTTTGAGGCTGATAGCCCGGCAGTGCAGGCCCTTAAGCGGCGCACCCTAGCGGACTTCAACGCGGGGGTGAGCCAATTTCAAGCGACTCAGTTTGAGGGCGCGGCGGCATGCTTCGAAGCGGTGCTGCAAGTCAATCCCTCCGATCTGGCCGCCGAGCGATACCTTAGCTACGCCCATAAATTTATCGCAGAGGGCCTCCCCGAAGCATGGGATGGGGTAGAGCGCATGATGGAGAAGTGAGGCTTACCTAGGTGAAAGGGGCATAGGAGCCATCAAGAGTTTGGTTTCGGCACAGACCCGTCTCTCATGTTGGTTCACGCAGGGAACGTGCCCGCAGATGGCTCCATCTTTCTGCGAAATCTGCCCAGGCTGCGCACGATCATAAGGGTGGTGAGCTTTTTTTCGTTTTATGCTCCCTCTCACATTCATCTCGACTCCATCACCTGACTGTACTGCGCCATGTTGGAGGGATCGATTTCCTGCATGATCTGCACAAATTCGCGCTTTTGGTTGATGATGGCGTTTTGGAAGATCTTGACCAGCTCGTTTTGCTTGGCGTCGAGAAAGGTCTTGGTCAATAGCAATAAAGGGTTTTGCTGGCTGAGCTGCTGCATTTCCTTCAAAGCCTTGGTGATGGCCTCACGGGCCTGCTGATCGTTGCTCTCCAACTGATCGAGCCCCTTGCGGTGATATTCGTAGAGCACTTTATGAAAAGCCTGGTAGCGGTTGTTGACCAGGTTTTCGGTCAGCCAATAGCGGTTTCGGTTGCCCTGATTAGATTTCCATCCTTTCTCTGAGCTGGCACTCCCTGCGAGGTTGGCCACTTCCTGTGCTTGCTGAAAAAACGGCATGCCACCTTTGGGCGAAAAAGTCGCATAGTCAAAGCCCAGAATCATGTAGGCGTAGTAATTCAGGAGCGCCGTGAGGTTATCGTTGTAGGTATTTTGGATAAACTGGAGGTTTTGATAGGCCACGTAGCGAAAGTTGAACGCCGGATCACGCAGGTTCACCACCATCGTCTCGTAGGTACTGTTGAACACGGGCCGAAACACCTGAATATTGGCCTCACAAACGAAGTAGTCTGCCGAAGGGCGATCGATGATCACGATCTGCAAGTTGCAGCGAATGCGCTCGAAAGCTTGAAATTCGTCGTTGGTCCATTCGTTGAAGTTGAGGTATTCGGAGATGTTGCGCTCCATGTCCTCAAAGATGCTCAGATCGCTCTGAATGCGGTTGGCGTCGATGTTGACGTTGCAAAGCAACTCTTGAGCAGACAAGGCTTGCATGAGCCCGCTGCTCAGCAGGAGCCACACCATGAGGCGAAACGGGGCAATAAACGCTCGAAAAACTGGCATATGAAAAAGTGGCTTGGTTCAGATCTGATGTTTTCTTAACGCAAAACCGAAGGTAAAAGGTGCCCGCGCCTGATCCAAGCGCCGCAGCAGCGGCCCATGGGCTTCCCCTTCATCAAAACTCCAACCGATAGCTCAGCCGCAGAATGATCCTCAACTGATAGTGAGTAACGATGCCCCCGATGTAGAAGATTGGTGGTTGACCTTTCGAAAATAGGGTAGTATGACTGCAAGGCCAGCCCATTTTCCCAGAAAATGATACAGGGAATCTCCCCACGCTTGCCATGGAATTCTCTGTTCGAATAAATTTTCGCGATAGGACGCATGCATTTTCGTGCCTATTGCTATATTTGTATCACTCCTACAAGAATTTTTGCCGTCCTGTTACTTACATCTTGCTTTGTGCCTTCTCCGCTTGGGAGAAGGCCTTTTGGTTTTTGATCAGGTCGGCAGCCCTTTCCCCGATCATGATCGAGGTCGCATTGGTATTGCCCCGGATGATGCGAGGCATGACCGAAGCATCAGCCACGCGCAATCCTTCGATGCCATGTACCCTTAGCTCAGCATCGACCACAGCCAGGTGATCCTGTCCCATCTTACAGGTGCCTACTGGGTGGTAAATGGTCTGTGCTGTGTTGCGAATATGGCGCTCTAGGTCGCCCTCGCGCAGCAGCTTGCGGCTGGGCAAATAGTAATCTTTGAAATAGCGTCCTAGCGCTTTGGTGCGTAGCAACTGATATCCCACCCGCATGCCTTGGCTCAGGGTTTTGATATCTTGCTCAGCCGCCAGGTAATGGTGATCGATCAAGGGCCCCTGCTCAGGGCGATGAGGATCCAGCCTGATACGGCCTACACTTTCCGGTTGTAGGAGGGTAGGCCCAAACGAAAACCCATGTCCTTGTTGGGGCTTCGAAAACCCATGATTGAGAAAGTACCCCGGTGCAAAGTGGTACTGAATGTCTGGCCCGGTCAATCCTGAGCGGGTGTGAATGAAGCCACCCGCTTCGGCCACATTGCTGGAGAGCGGCCCTTCGCCCCACACCAGGTAATTGACCAGATTGCGCAGGTTACTGGCACTCTCCAAAGTATGGTGATCGCGGTTGTGAAAAACCATGGGCACGATCAGGTGATCTTGCAGATTCTGCCCCACGCCCGGTAGGTCGAGCTTGACCGTGATATCTGCCGCTCGTAGCTCTTCTGCCGGCCCGATGCCCGATTTCATCAGCAGGTATGGGCTGTTGTAGGAGCCAGCCGCCAGGATGATCTCTTCGCTAGCGCGAAACTCTCCGATGTGGGTTTTGAGTTGACACTCGACCCCCACGGCGCGCCCTCTTTCGATCACCAGCCGCAGCACATCGGTATCAGTCATGATGGTGAGGTTGGGCCGATCCAGAATGGGAGCGAGATACGCTTTGGCGGCACTGCATCGCTTGCCTGCCCGCTGGGTCACCTGATACAGCCCAAACCCCTCCTGCTGAGCGCCGTTGAAGTCAGGATTTCGTTCGAAGCCCAACTCGACCCCAGCCTCTACGAAGGATTGTGAGATGGGGTAGGGATCTTGCAGATCCGAAACGCTGAGCAGACCCTCGCTGCCGTGAAAAGCATCGGCCCCGTGCTGTTGATGCTCGCTGCGCTTGAAGTAGGGCAATACCGATGGGTAGTCCCAGCCTGGGTTGCCCAGGTCGGCCCAATGCTCATAGTCCAGGGCGTTGCCCCGAATGTAGATCATGGCGTTGATGCTACTAGAGCCGCCTAGCACCTTGCCCCGTGGCAGGTACATCTGCCGAAAGCCCGCAAACGGCTGTGGCACCGTGTTGTAGTTCCAGTCGTAGCGCGTCTTGAAAAGCTGACTGAAGGCCGCAGGAATCGAGATTTCCCGCTTGCGGTCCTTGCCGCCGGCTTCGATGAGCAATACCTGGCAGTCAGGGTTTTCGCTGAGGCGATGAGCGAGGGCGCATCCAGCGGAGCCTGCTCCAATGATAATGTAGTCCTGCATAAATGGTGGATTGAAGGCGGGGTGCTAAGTAACGCTCAAAAAATAAATTCCGCTTTTGACTTGATCTCTTGCACACATTCTGCGTCAAAAAAAGCTTCGTTTGGCCCGCCAAACTCAGTTTTTCTTCCTTGCCTGCGCACAAGATCTCGGCGCAAAATCAGGAGGTTATTTTTCTCGCGTCACTAAAAAGCAAAAGTCCAGTTGACTTTGCAACCAAAGCTATGCATGCATATCATTCATTAAGGTACGAGAAAAAAGCCCTCGGGTCAATGATTGGTCACAAAAAAGCCCCCTTTGGTATCATGCCAAAGGGGGCTGGTTGAGGAGCAAGTGCTTCTATTTGAGGAGCTTGTGGGTTTCTATCCAGCCATTGGGATGGGTGAGGCGAAGCAGATACATGCCCACGGGCAGGCCATGGAGGCTGACGCGGGTCTCGCCCGGCTGTACAGCAAAGGTTCGGAGACTGCGCCCGCTGAGGTCCATCAGCTCGCCCTGCGCCCCGGTATGGGTGATGCGCAACTGCTCGCTTTTGGCCTCGACGAAGAGGCGGGTCTGCCCTTGCAGCGGGATGGTGGTCGATACCCGGGGTGAGAAGGAAGACTTCCCGTCGAAGTCGATCTGCTTGAGGCGGTAGTAATAGGGCTGCCCGGGTTGGGCGTAGTGGTCGGTGAATTGGTAGGATTGTACCGTTTGGGAGTTGCCGTATCCGGGTATTTCGCCGATAGCTTCCCAAGATTCGCTATCCAGGCTGCGCTGCACCTGAAAGCGATCATTGTTGAGTTCGGAGCCCGTTTGCCAACTGAGATACACCGCATCGCCCCTGGGTTGGGCGTCGAACTGGATCAGCTCGACGGGGAAGGGGGCGGGGTTGCTACCACCAAAGTAAGCACCAGTGAAGTTGCCGAAGCCTACGGCACTGGATGCGCCAGGAATGGTACCAATCACATTATCCGTAGCCGTACTAATGACTGTGATGGTATTGGCATTTCGATCGGCGGTGTAGACATAGCTGCCATCTGGCGAGGTCGCGGCTCCCCAGCAGTAGGCACCCACAGTTAAGGTATGCGTGATAGTATTGGTGGCAGTATTGATCACTGAAACGGTACCATCATTGCGGTCGGCACTATACACCTTGCTTCCATCCGCAGTGATAGCTACTCCAGAGGGACGGCGGCCCGTTCCGACATCTGTAATCGTGGTGAAGGTGGTCATATCCAGGACCGTTAACCTAGACGGCTCGAGCTCACGCTTTGGCGTCAGTGGAGACAACACC
>CAYVAP010000357.1:4667-5606 GCA_964449365.1 uncultured Bacteroidia bacterium | reverse complement strand
TTCAATAAATCAGCAACTCTACCATTCAACCACTTTGAAGTATAATCTTGTCCATCTTGTCCAAAAAACGAGCGCGCCAAAGGCTCATGTCTAGTGCTTTCGGAATTAAGTAATTACCCATTCGAAATTCGCATAGAATCTTGACCAGCAGCGCTTCCAATCACGAATGGCTGATCACGAATTTCGAATTACACACCAGTATAATTTTTTCTAATGATTTATATCAAAATTTTTAATTTTTCTACTAGGATTAAGCGTAATACCTTGCGGCCCAAATCAAACCATTCTCTACATGCTTACACTTATTCTGCTAGCTTTGCTATTGATTGCCCTATTGGTGCTCTTCACTAGCTCTCGTTGGGCGGAGCGGGCCGCCACCGCGCTTACGGGTGGCACCTTCGTGCTGAGCTTGAGTCAGTTCGTTTGGCCACAGCCAGAGGGTGCCTGGTATGGGCTGTATCTGGCCCATGATACCTATCTTTTTGCTGCGGTGATCTGCTTCATCAGCCTGATGATCCAGAGCTACTCGCTGCGGCACCTCGACGGCAACCGTTTCAAGCGACGCACCTTCCGTTACTTCGTAGGGCTGACCCTCACGCTGATCTTGTTTACCACCACCGATCACCTGCTGGTGATGATCCTGGCCTTGGGCCTGAGCAATTTCTTGCTGGCTCGCCTCATCACCCATCAGCGCGCATGGGAGGCCGCTCAGGCTTCAGGCCGCATGGCCTGGCAATACCTCGGTCTCAGCACGATGGTGCTGCTACTAGTCGTGGCGATGATTTATCTTATCCAAGGCCACCTCTCGCTGGCTCGCCTGGACGAAAGCTGGGCCGACCCGCAAATGCTCGCCATGATCGGCAGCTTACTCATCGTGGGCAGCTTGGCACAGTCGGCCATTTTTCCGCTGCATAGTTGGCTCATCGCTTCGGCTAACGC
>CAYVAP010000357.1:0-4657 GCA_964449365.1 uncultured Bacteroidia bacterium | reverse complement strand
TCATGCACGCGGGCCTGGTCAATGGCGGTGCGCTGCTGCTGTACAAATTCTCGCCCATGATCGCGCAACTCCCCTGGGGGCTGACCGCGATTTTTCTGCTCGGCGCACTCACGGCCATTTTAGGCACCACCTGGATGCTGGTGCAGAGCGACGTCAAGCGTACCCTTACCTGCTCTACTACGGGGCAGATGGGTTTTATGATCATGCAATGTGGCCTGGGGCTGTTTCCTGCCGCGATTGCGCACATGATCTGGCACGGCTTTTTCAAAGCCTCACTCTTCCTCAGCGCAGGCTCGACCGTCAAAGCTGCCAAAAACCAGAGCCTGGCCCTGCAAGGGTCTCAGGGACCGCTGGTCTTCCTCTTTGGCCTGTTCATCGGTGGGCTGGGAAGCTACTGCTTCTGGCGCTTTACCCGTAGCACCGGCAGCCTGGAAACTACCTACCTGCTGCTGCTAGTCTTTTGTGGCATCACCGGTGCCCACGCGAGCATGGCCATTTTACAAACCAAGCTCTCGCTGGGGCGCGCATTGCTGGCCGCGACGTTTACCCTACTTGGCTCCACGGTCTATGGCGCCTCGGTCTGGCTAGTCGAAACCCAGCTCATCACCTTGCCTGCCCTGCCGCTCAATGCCCTGCACCTGGCGATCATGGCCATCTTCGTGCTCGGCTGGCTGCTGGCCATCTTCCGGCTTTACTTACCCAGCCAATGGGTCGACAAGGTAGGGGCCCCCCTTTACGTCCGCGCCCTCAAAAGCAGTCAGCCTAATCGCACGACGCTCACCCTCCGCCGCAGCGAGTATCGCTGGTAGCGTGGAGATTTTCAGAGCCATGAGGGAAATAAGGGACATGGACCAGGAGAAATCAACCTCCCTTATGCCGTATGTCGTGATAATTTCTCCCCATACCCCTGATACCCCCATCCCAATTCTGACAACATGCAGTCTACTCATATATCCACCTCCACTCAACCCACGCTCAAGGTCGCGCCCGAGCTGAGCCGCAGCCTGGAGCTCCTTTACCAACTGGTGGCTCCCACCTGGCCGCTGGCTACGGCCGTGGCCTGTAATCCCCTGCAAGGACTCGAATCGCTGTCTTTCGCTGAGGCTACTCGCGTCGGTCAGGATTTGTTTGATGGCGACACCCTTCCCGGTTTCTGGCAACTGCGTCAGGCTCGGGCCCATGGGTCACTCCAAGAAGGGGACTTCGACCAGGCGCTTGCTGCCGCCCTAGCGGATCTTCCCGAGCGCGTCTCTGTCGGCAAGCAGCAGGTACCCATGCATTCGCTGGCCTCGGCGCTGATGAGCCAATTGGACGAGACCCAGCCCGAGCCAGAGGCTTCGACGCGCCTGATTTCTGCCACCGAATACCTCGATGCGGTGCGCCCTTGGGGCGCTTCGCTCTTGGTCGTCAACCAGGAGATCCTCCCTTGGTTGGGGGCTTTTCTCGACGAAGGACAGGCCGCCTGGCCCATGCCTTATCGGCAGCGTGGCCTTTTTTCAGCCGTCAAGGCTCTGCTGGTACACGATCGGCGCTTCCGGGGACAGCGTGCCTTCCTGCGCGAGTTGCCCGAGGATAGCTTCGCGGCGCTGGAGACCCTGATCGATCGCCTGGCCTTCTCAGATGATCACCGCGATGCCTATCTGCGCGATCATTTGCTGGCCCTGCCTGGTTGGGCGGCATTCATTCGCTGGCGCAGCGAGCAGGATACGTACCAGCCGCAGGCTGATTATCCGGCTAGCCTGACCGATTACCTGGCCTTGCGCCTGCTGTTGGCCTGGCTGCTGCCTGCCGATGAGCAAGTGCAACCGCCCCAGCCACCGCAGGTGTATCGTCGCTTGAGTGCCTGGGCAGAAAGTGTATTGGCCCCAGGCCCGGAAACCACGGCGCAGGAATGGGCACAGTTGCTCCAAACCCTGCGTCAGGTTTACCAGCGGATACAGTTGGGGCTACTCCAGGCCTGGGAAGGAGATTTTCAGGAAGAACTGAGCCGCAAGCTGCTCTCTCAGGCTGATCATCCGCCTGTCGATCATCGCCCAGATGCACAATTGGCCTTTTGCATCGATGTGCGCTCAGAGCCCTTTCGCCGTCAGGTAGAAGCCGCAGGCGACTACGAAACCCTGGGCTTCGCGGGGTTCTTTGGCTTGCCCATTGCCTATCAGACGGTGCTGGGCAAAACGGTGAATTCGCTCCCTGTGCTGCTCAAGCCTGCGCATCAACTGAAGTCGCAAGCAGGGGCCTGCTGTGCCCATCAAGCGGCCAAGCACGAAAAAGGCTTGCGCCTGATCACCGACCTGAAGCAGGCGTACAAGTCGCTGAAGTACAACCTGGCCACGCCCTTTGCGGCGGTAGAAGCGCTGGGGATGGTGGCCGGTCTGATCACGGCAGGTCGCAACTTGATGCCGCAAACCCTGACCAAGCTGCGTCGCAAGGGTCAACATCTGATCAGCCCGGATATCGACATGGTGCCCGAGGTAACCCCACAAGGCGAATTTGGCATTCCGCTGGCGCAGCAGGTGATCTACGCGGGCAACGCCCTGCGCATGATGGGGCTGACCCGCAACTTTGCGCCCCTGGTGGTACTCTGCGGCCACGGTAGCGAAACCGAAAACAACCCTTACGCGGCGGCGCTCGACTGCGGGGCCTGCGGAGGGAGCCACGGCGGTCCCAATGCGGCGGCCATGGCCCGGATCTTCAACCAGCCAGAGGTGCGCGCCAAACTGGGGGAAGCGGGCATCCTGATCCCCGATGATACCCTCTTCGTGGGGGGCGAGCACAATACTACCACCGATGAGGTGCGCCTGCTCGATTTGCCAGCCCTGGATGCGGCGCCTCAAGCGCAGATTGATGATCTGAAGACTGGGCTAAAACGGGCGCAGCAGCGCAACCTGGAGGTGAGGGCTCATCTGTTGGGTCAGACCGAGGCGGCCAAGGTGCTGCGCAAGAGCAGCGATTGGTCGGAAGTACGCCCGGAGTGGGGACTGGCTGGCAACGCGGGCTTCGTGGTGGCGCCGCGCCACATGACGGAAGCCCTCGATCTCAAGGGCCGCTGCTTCTTGCACTCCTACGATTGGCAGCAAGATCCCGAAAGCAGCTCACTGGAGGTGATCATGACGGCTCCCCTCGTGGTAGCCCAGTGGATCAACAGCCAGTACTTTTTCTCTACCGTCGACAATGCAGCCTTCGGTAGTGGTAGCAAGATCACCCACAACGTGGTCGGTAAGGTCGGTGTCATGCAGGGTAACGGCGGCGACCTGATGCATGGCTTGCCCTTGCAATCGGTGATGGCTACCGACGAAAAGCTCTACCATCAACCACTGCGCCTCACTGCCCTGGTGGTGGCACCACAGGCCAGGGTGCAAGCCTTGATCGAGAAGCATCAGATTTTGCAGCAGATGTTCTTCAACCAGTGGGTCAGCCTGCGGGTATACGATCCTGAGAAAAAGCAACTGTTGCGCCTGCGGGCCGATGGACAATGGCTGCCTGCTGACTAAGCGCATCCTCCTGGCTCGGCTAGGCCTTCATAAAGTGCCCATCACATTGAGCTGGGCAGAAAGTTGTTTCAACTTGTCCTTCCTCCCTCGGGGGGAAGGATTTTTTTTGGCGATCGCATTGCCCTGAAGCAGCGATAGGGGGTTATCTTGCCGGTCGATTGCCACCATTGCTACTATGCCCACTCCTCTTACCCATCACATCGCCGAGTGTCAGGGCGAAACCCTATACCTCTTACCCGAGCGAGCGATTTACTGGCCCTCGCAGCAGGCGCTCTTGCTGGCCGATCCACATCTGGGCAAAGCGGCTCACTTTCGGCGCAACGGTGTACCGGTGAGTGGGGAGGTGATGCAGCGTGATCTGGCTACCCTGGGTCGGTTGGTGGCCAATTGGCAACCTGCCGAATTGATTTTTTTGGGGGATCTTTTTCACAGCCATTACAATCAGGAGTGGGAGCGGTTTTGCCACTGGATGGCTGACTTTGCGGGGCAGGGCATTCTGATACGGGGCAATCATGACATCCTGGGCCGCAGGCACTACGAGTCTGCCCGGCTAGAGGTGGTAGAAGGCTACCTGGATCGAGGCCCTTTTCGCCTGATCCATGAACTGCCTGCGGCAGGTGATCCTCATGATCCCTACTGCCTGGCGGGGCACGTGCACCCAGGGGTGGCCCTCAACGGAGCCGGGCGACAGCGGCTCAAGCTGCCGTGCTTTCACTTTGGTGCATACGGTGCCCTGCTACCCGCTTTTGGGCAGTTTACCGGATTGTACCTGATCCGCCCTCAAGCGGCAGATCAGGTGTTTGTGGTGGTCGAAGATCGAGTGTTAGCGGTGTGATCAGGGGGATCAGCGCCAGACAAAGCGCTGCACGGCTTGTATCTCATGGCCCGAGCGCAGCAGCAGTAGGTACACCCCGGAAGGCTCGGCGAAGGGGATAATGGCTTGGGCTTGGGCCGTATCGAGGCCGCGGCGCAGCAGGCTGCGGCCCTGCCAGTCGATGGCTTCGACCGTCCACTCGGATCCTGAGGGGGCCGGAAGACCATAGCCAGGGGTAAAACTCTCGGCCGAGGTGTGGGCGATCCAGAGCTGGGGCCGGTCGAGGGGATGGCCTAGCCCGAGGGCGCTGGTATCCTCTACCGAGGTGATGAACAACTGGTCTATCCCCGCC
>CAYVAP010000356.1:0-5614 GCA_964449365.1 uncultured Bacteroidia bacterium | reverse complement strand
ACTGAGTGAGCCAATATGAACGGTAGGTAAACGCTGTGCCTGACCACCTTATACCTTATTCCCTTATACCCCTGACCGTTCATATAGGTGAGGAGCCCTTCACCTGCTGATCGGGTATAGGCAGATGAGCCTCCGGCGTTTCGCCTTGCAAGGGAGCTGCTCGCCGAGTGGGTAGGCTACTATCTACTGGTGGCGTGAGCCAAAGGTAAACGTAACCCACCAGGCCGACCACTACCATCATGATCAGTTGGCTGGAGTGCATGACTACCGCGAAGCTCTGCCCCAGGGTTTGGGCAAACTCTCGGCTACCGCCGACCATCAGCGCGATGAAGGTAAATTTTACCGCAAAATGATACGGTCCGGTGCCGCCTGGTACTGGCATAGCCATCCCAATGCCCCCCATCACCGTGGTGATGAGCGAGAGATAAATGAGCGGCATCTCCACCTGCATAAATCCTTCCATGCTGAAAAAAGCGATGTAAGTCATCATCCAATAGCAGAGCCAAATGGTAAGGGAATAAAGCACGAAGCGCCAGGGATGTTGGAGGTAGCGGATGCTCAGAGCCGATTGGATCAATTCTTTCCCGAAGGCAAAGATGCGCTGTACCAAAGGCAATTGCAGCAAAATCCCCCGAAAAACCCAAGCCAACGCTACCCCTAGCACCATGAGCCCCCCCATCACGAGCAGCCACTGCGGTAGCCCGGCAGAGCCTTCAGGCGAGGCCCCAAATACTTCGTTGAGAAAGCGCTGAATGGTCTCAAACTCCAGAATGAAGGCGAGTACGATGAGGAACACCAGGATCAGCAGGTCAAATACCCGCTCGATCACCACCGTGCCTAGGGCTTTGGTGAGAGGCACCCGATCGCTCTTGTAGAGGACACTACAGCGGGCGATTTCTCCAGCACGAGGCAGCGCCTGATTGACCAAATAACCCGTCATTACTGCGGCGAAAAGATTGAGGTGGCTCGGCGCATAGCCGCTGGCCTGAAGCTGCATGCGCCAGCGTACTCCCCGCAAAAAGTGGCTAAAAAGCCCTACCGCCAACGAAGTCAGCAGCCAGCCAGCCTTCACCTCAAGCACCGCCTGCCAGATCTCCTCCGCATCGGCGTTGCGAAAAGCCAGGTAGAGAAAAAACGCACCTAGCGCCAGCCCTAGGCTATATTTGGCCACATTGATCAAGGTTTTCTTCACCTTCCACGTCAAGTTATTGGTGTAGCTTGCGGTGGCAAATATACGAGGATTTGGGGAAGGGGCCAGATGAGAAAGGGGAATCGCGGGAGGGACTGGGTTCTGGGTGGTACAGGGGCCCAAATCCCTCGGAAGATGGTGGTGCCGTGTGTGGCGAGAAACTGACGGCTAGGATACCGCTTTTGAGGTAGGCGAATTGGCTGTCCCTCGTAAGGAATGAACCAGCGCGTACCGCTGGCGAGTTCCTGATCTTTCCTTTATTCAACAATCGCGCAGGTTGTTTACCAGTCAGCCTCCCCCCCCAAATACCCTTGCGCCGTCTCGGCGATGACCTGCTCCAGGGGGGTGTAGGTGAAGCCCAGTTGGGTGATCTTGCTGCCGTCGTAGCGATCTTGCGCCAGGCCACTGCGAATGGCCTCGACTGACAAAGGGGGGCGTCTTCCCAGCAGGGTAGCTACCCGCTCGATCAGCCAAGCGGCGCTGATGCTCAGCCAAGCGGGGATACGGATGCTGGGTGGCTTTTGCCCGACCGACTCGGCAAATGCCCTCAGCATGCGCTGGGTAGACCAGGTGTTGGCGACCAGCAGGTAGCGCTCACCGTCGGGGAGGTGCTGCCCCAACAAAAGCCCCACGGCTCTGGCCACATCTTGCGCGCCGACCAAGGCAGTGGCTCCCCTTTGGTAAAACCGCAGTCCGTTGGCCGCCGTGGCAAAGAGCCGCAGGGAACTCTGCTGCCAATCGCCACGCGGGCCTAGCATCAGGCCGGGGTTGATGATCTGGGCGTGCAGTCCTTCTGCGATGCCGCGGTAGACTTCTCGTTCGGCGCGGCGCTTGGAGCGGGCGTAGGCCGAAACGGCCTGTCCCGCCTGCCAGGGCGTCTGTTCGGTGGCGAGATTCCCATCGGCAGGTTGCCCGATAGTGGCTACTGAGCTGACGTGAATCAACCGCTCCACCCCTGCGCTTAGGCAGACATCCACCACGTTGGCGGTGCCTTCGACGTTGATCTTCATGAGCTGGGCGCGATCGCGCCGATCAAAGCTCACTATGGCCGCCGCATGGATGACGGTTTGGATTCCCGTCATGGCTTGCGCCAAAGCCACCACATCAAGCAGGTCGCCGTCGATCACCTCGACCAGATGACGCCAGGGCAATGCACGCTGCTCGGCGTTGCGCACCAGCACACGTAGTTCATGTCCCGTGGCCAGCAATTCATCGATCAGGTAATGGCCCAGCAGGCCAGTCGCACCAGTAAGAAGGATCATAGGGCAATGTTACCGAAAATTCGCGGAAGGGGCTATCTTGCGCCTGAATGACTCAGCGCCCAAGGCGAGCCTGCGGGGCGTCCCCCTAGTGGCTATCCTTCAAAGTGGTTGAATGGTAGAGTGGTTGATTGATTAAATGCTCTTGTTATCGATAAGTGATAGGGTCTTACAACTTTACAATCCCTACGCCACGTAGGCTAGTGCTTCGCATTCGAAATTCGTGATCAGGAATTCGTAATTTAACGCGCTGATGGCCAGAATTTTATGCGAATTTCGAATGGATGATTACTTAATTCCGAAGGCGCTAGTTGATTCTCTTCACCACATACCTTCCCCCATGGACCTTTCCGCCTTCTTCGATCCCATCGCCCCCGACCTCGACGAGGCCCTGCAACAGGGCGAATGGGGACAATATGCGGCCCTCTATCGGGATCGATTTCCGGATTGGGAGGGGGCAGATCTGCTGCTGCTAGCTTGTGGCGAAAGCCGCGGGGGAGGTGAAACAGCCAGCAACGCCGCGGCCACGGCCATCAGGCGGCAATTGTACCCCATGGCCCGGCCTAACGGGGCTTTTCGCCTCGCAGACCTCGGCACACTCAAGGAGCGAGATACGCCTGAGGGAGCCTACGAAGCCCTGGCCTACGTCCTGGCGCAATGCATCCGGGCTGGCAAAACGGTCCTCCTGATGGGAGGCAGCCAAGACTTGACCATGGGCCAGTACATGGCCTATGAAGATTTGCATCGCCCCATCCAATATGTACATATCGACAGCCGTCTGGATCTGGCAGACGACCAGTTGCGGCTAGATCATCGTTCTTACAATCGACGCATTCTCACCGACCGGGCTGGCTACTTGCAGCACTTCGTGAGCTTGGGCTATCAGCGCTACTTGGCTCCCGAAAAGGATCTCAATTGGCTGAGAGATCACACCTACGAGGCACTGCGATACGGAGAGTTGACCGCTCAGATCGAGGAAGCCGAGCCTGCCCTGCGCCTCGCAGATATGGTGAGCTTTGATTTGTCGGCCATTCGCAGCAGCCACTCTCCGGCTGGCAGCCATCCTAGTCCGGGAGGATTCTCGGTCATGGAGGCCTGCCGCATCGCGCGCTACGCGGGTCTGGCCTATGGGGTCAGTTCTTTTCAGGTCAGTGAATACCTTCCCACTTACGACCTTCGCGCCCAAAGCGCCTCGATGAGCGCCTTGCTGCTGTGGTACTTCGTGGACGGCTATTACAACCGCTGGGACGACCGCCCCCAAGCTGATCGCAGCAACCTGCGCCAGTACTCGGTTCGTCTGCATGCCAGCGTGGAAAAAATCGATTTTTTCAAGCATCCCGGTACCGAGCGCTGGTGGATGGCCGTACCAGAGGATCCCGCGCACAGCAATGGCGAGGTACGGTTGGTGCCCTGTTCGCAGCGCGATTACGAATGCGCTCAGCAAGACGATATCCCGGCCCGATGGTGGCTGTACTATGCGAAGGGTTTCAGTGAGCAGTGATCAGTGAAAAGTGGAGAGTGAAAAGTGATTGTATATCGTTGATCACCCAGATCACCCCAGATCACCCCGATCACCCCAATCACCCAGATCACCTCAGATCACCCAGATCACCCTAGATCACC
Organism: uncultured Bacteroidia bacterium; assembly: GCA_964449365.1. Lineage (GTDB taxonomy): Bacteria > Bacteroidota > Bacteroidia > J057 > J057 > CAYVAP01. The sequence continues at coordinate 1,543 of CAYVAP010000356.1, read as the reverse complement.
CAGATCACCCTAGATCACCCCGATCACCCCGATCACCCCGATCACCCCAGATCACCCCGATCACCCAGATCACCCATCATCAAATATTTCTCCGCTCTTTATGCGCGCCTATTTCCGCATCATCGCTTATGGCAAGCCCTACTACTGGATGGCTGCAGTGGCGCTGTCGTTGCTGCTGCTGTTTTCGCTGCTCAATGCCGCCTCGCTGATGGCGGTGATTCCCTTTTTGGAGATTCTGTTTGATACGGCCACCGTGCCGCAGCCGGAGCAGCCACTGAGCGAGGTGGGCCTCACCAACCTGGGCCTGGCCAAAGATTGGGGCTACTTCTACCTCAGCCGGGGCATTCGGGAGCAAGGCGCGCAGACCATGCTGCTCTATTTTTGCATCGGGCTGGTAGGGGTGATGTTGCTGAAAAATTTGACCAAATACTTTAGCGCCTACTTCATGTCGGCGATGGAGCAAGGCACCATGATGCGGCTACGGTCCCATTTGTTTCGCCACCTGAGCCAGCAGGGCATGGGATTTTTTACCCGCCGCAAAAAGGGCGACCTGATCAACCTGCTGGTGGGCGACGTACAGGTGGTGCAGGATGGCATTCAGGGTAGTTTGCAACCCCTGTTGCGCGAGCCAATTACCCTGTTGGTGTTTTTGACCTTTTTGCTGCTGCTCTCCTGGAAGCTCACCCTCTTCACCCTGATCCTTCTGCCCATCACCGGGCTGGTGATCAGTCGTATCCGGGGGCCGCTCAAGCGTAGTGCCCGGCAGGGCCAGGAAACCCTGGGTCGCCTCACCAGCCTGATCGATGAGTTCATCAGCGGCATTCGCATCGTCAAGGCTTTCCAGAAAGAAGCCTACGAAGCCGGGCGCTACCAAGTCCAAAACGAAGCCTACGCCCACTTGCAGGTCAAGCTGCGCCGCCGGCAAGAGTTGGCCTCGCCCATCACGGAGATCGCGAGCATCGCCGTGATTTGCCTGATCATCTACTATGCTTCGCTGCTGATTTTGAGCGAAGGCAGCAACCTGCGTCGCTCGGAGTTTTTGGGCTTCATTGCCCTTTTTAGCCAGGTGCTATCGCCGCTCAAGGTGCTCTCCAACGTGCTGGCGCGCATGCAAAAAGCCCAGGCGGCCTTCGAGCGTCTCGAAGCCTTGATGGCGGTTCAGTCCGAGATACAGGAGGTGCCCCAGCCAGAGCGGCTGCCAGGCTTTGCGCGTGAGCTGCGCTTCGAGGGGGTGTGGTTTCGGTACGAGGTGCAAGACGTGCTCAAGGATATCTCTTTTCGCCTGCCGCAAGGCCAGACCCTGGCCTTGGTGGGGCCTTCGGGGGCGGGCAAATCTACGCTGGCCGATCTGGTCCCTCGCTTTTATGACCCCTACCGGGGGCGCATCCTGATCGACGGGCATGACCTCAAGCAGCTTTCCCTGCGGGATCTGCGGGGGCAGATTGGCATCGTTTCGCAGGAGGCGATTTTGTTTCACGATACCATCGTGGCCAACATCGCCTACGGAGAGCCCAAGCCTGATCGTGCGGCCGTGGAAGAAGCG
>CAYVAP010000355.1:0-5619 GCA_964449365.1 uncultured Bacteroidia bacterium | reverse complement strand
CGGAATTAAGTAATTGGCCATTCGAAATTCGCATAAAACATTGACTAGAAACACTCACCTATATGAAACGCCCTACTGGGCTTTCGCGTTCTTTGAGGTCGTCATTCACTGGAAAGCGATTTGCACCTCTTCTCACCTATATGAAAGGGTCGTAGGAGGCTTTGGCACAGGTCAGCCCCCCACATATTGGCTCACTCAGTGGCCGCCCCAAGCGGCTAAAATTACTTTCAACCTTGAACCGCGAAACGAAGCACTAGTGTCTTCGGAATTAAGTAATTGGCCATTCGAAATTCGCATAAAACATTGACTAGAAACACTTCCAATTACGAATTCCTGATTACGAATTTCGAATTAAACCCACTAGTTTCCTTCCTCAACTTTGACTTTATGTATCGCATTTTCATCATACTTGGCTTGGTAACTAGCCTGCTGCTCACGGTAGGCTGTGGCGGCAGCAAAAAAGTGGCTCAAGCGCCCGCTACCGAGCCCCCTACCTCTCCGCAGGCCCAGGCGGCCAATCAGCAGCGAGCGGAAGCCAAATACATCGACGCCACCACCCTGCTGATCCGGGGGGACTTCGAAGCGGCTGAGCAGGCTTTTGGCAAGGTACTCGACACGGCTCCGAACTTACACGCGGCCAGCTACCACCTTTCGAAACTCGCCTTGGCGGATGGGCGCAGCGAGGAGGCCCTGCGATATGCACAGAAGGCTTTAGCAGGCGATCCGAGCAATTATTGGTACCACGTTCAGTTGCGCCGCAGCCATGAAACGCGGGGCGAGGTGAGCCAGGCAATCGCGGTACAAAAAAAGCTCCTGGGGCGATTTCCTGATCAGCCAGAGGAGGAAATATATCTGTCTGAACTCTACCTGCGCATCAACCGCCCCCAACCGGCCCTCGATCAACTAGGCGCGATGGAAGGTCGCTTTGGGGTGAGTGAGGAGACCGCCCGCCGGCGCTACGAAATCCTCCACGATCTGGCCCGCCATGAGGAGGCAGTCGCAGTCGCCCGTGAGTTGGTAGAGATGAAGCCAGAAGAAACCTATTACTACCAACTGGTGGCCCAAGAACTGCACTTGCTGGACCGAAACGAGGAGCGCCTGGCGCTACTGCAGGGCTTACTGGAGCGCGATCCGGTCAATGGCTTTGCGCTGCTGTCCTTGGCCGATCATTACAAAAATGCCGATGACATCGAGCGCTCGGATGAGTATCTTTTTCGGGCCTTTGGAAGCCCGGAGGTCGATCCCGATGGTAAGCTACAGATCATCGAAAACATGCTGCCCTACCTGGGCGAAGAGGCGGGCGTGGAAGAACGCGTCCATCGCTTGGCCGAGATTTTTTTGGCTACGCATCCCGAAGATGCTGGCGGCTATCGAGCGCAGGGGCAAATATTCCTGGCCGAAGGGCGCCTCGACTCGGCCCGCCACTACCTGCGCCAGGCGCTCACCCTGGAGCCTGCCGACCTGAGTGGATGGGTGGATCTGATCCAACTGAGCTACGCTCAGCAGCAATTCGATCAGATGTACCGAGACGCCGGGGAGGCCATGGGCTATTTTCCCAACCAGGACCAGGTGCTCTTTTTTCACGGGGTAGCCGCTTCCTTTCAGGGCAAAAATCGACGGGCGATCAGCTCGCTGGAAAAAATCATCCGCGTGGGCAGCGCGCCGGCTGCGCTGCAAGCTCAGGCCCACGCCCAACTGGGTCGCATTTACCATGAGCAAAACGACTACACCGCTTCCGACCAAAACTTCGAAGCCGCCCTGAAAATCCGCCCAGACGACCCCGGCATTCTCAACAACTATGCCTACTACCTGGCGATGCGCAATGAGCGACTCGACCGCGCCGAGGCCCTCATCGAGCAGGCGCTCAAAGCCGCTCCCAATCAACCCTCTTACCTCGACACCTACGGCTGGGTGCTCTATCGGCAAGGCAACTATGAGCGAGCCGAGCGGTATATCCAAAAAGCCCTTGACGCGGGCGCAAGCTCCGCCGAGGTGCTGGAGCATCACGGCGATGCGCTCTTCAAGCTAGGGCGGCGCGAAGCAGCCATCGAACAATGGAAACGCGCACAATCTGCCGGCGGCGAGATCGACCTTCAGCAAAAGCTCGCCCAATAACTTCCGCTTCCACCTCTGCCTTTCCACTTTCACAACTCTCCCCCCGCTATGATCAACCGTTTTTCTCCCTCATGGGCTGTATGGGTAATGGGCGGCATCTTGCTGCTGAGCAGCAGTGGTTGTGCCTTGTTTCGCAAAAGCAGCCGAGCCGATCGCGAAGAACGCGCCTGGCGCGCCACCCTAGCCAAGACTGAGACCAACCGCCTGGCCTTCAATACCCTCAGCTTATCAGGAAAAGCTCGGATTTCAGGTGAAACCGGCGACATGGGCAACCTTTCCATCAACTACCGCATCGACCTGCGGCGAGACAGCGTGATGACCATTCGCCTCAACAAATTCATCGAGGTGGCACGCATCCAGCTCGATCACGACTCCATCCGCGTGATCAATCGGCTGGAGCAGACCTACAGCGTTTGTGGCTACCAATTAGCGGAAGACTACACGGGCCTAAAGGCCAACTTCGAGGTCATGCAGGGGCTTTTTCTGGGTGAATTTACCCCGATCCCAACCAATCTGGCGGCAGAGAAGATCACAGGGGTGCCACAAGCTTTCACCGGGAGCAAAGCTGGTACGTTTTTTCGATACCTAATCGACCCCCTGATTTTGCGGCTAGTCGGCATCGAGAGTAGCAACGAGATTCGACAGCAGGCTTCGATCATTCAATACACCGACTTCGAAGCCTACGGTAAGACTCAGATACCACAGACCATCGCCATTCAGGTCACGGCTCCCAGCCAACTGGAAGTATCGCTATTCCATCGCAAGATGCGCATCGACGAGGAGCTCAACCTGAGCTTTGAGGTTCCTGGCAACTTCAAGCGAAAAGCCTGCGATTTTTAGGGGGAGATCATGTTTCTGTTTCATCTTTTCCTTGCTACCAGCCTTTTTTGCTATGCCTGCTTTGTCATCCATATTTTACCTGCGCATCGGCCTCAGGTTGCTTTTGGGTCTGACGGTGATGGGTAGCCTAATGGCTAGCTTGCAAGGTCAGGAGACCTGGTCGTGGGAGGAGTTGGAAGCCCGCATCGAGCTCTCAGAGCGGCTGTTGCGCGAAACCCGCGATCAGGAGGAGCAGACCCTACATGCCCTGCGCATGCTCAATCAGCAAATCGAGCTGCGCCAGTCGCTGCTGCTACATCTCTCCGAAGCAACTTACGATCAGGCCGCAGCGGTAGAGAAGCTAGAGTGGCTGCTCTGTGAAATGGAGGCCGACATCGAACAGATCCGCCAGAATTACCTCCACACGGCCCGCTCGACCTACCGCCACCTGGGCACCGACAACTTTTGGCTCACCCTGCTCTCCGCCGAAGGGCTATCGAATGCCTTTTACCGCATGCAGTATTTTCAGCGCTTTGCCAGCTATCGCGCCGAGCAGATGGAGCTGATCGCGGCTACCCGAAAAGAGTTGCTGCAAAAAAAGCAGCAGTTGATCATCGAGCTGGCGGAGAGCGAAGCCCTGATGGCCCACCGACAGCAGCAAGTAGCCGCCCTGGAAGCCGACCGCCAACGGCAGCGGGCCCTTTCGCAGTCGCTCAAGCAGCAGGCCCGACAGTACCAGCGCCAGTTGGCCGCAGAGCGACGCCGCCTGCAATCCCTCATCCAGGAGAGCGAAGAGGTGTACGCGAGCACGGTGCAGCCGGTAGATGATAGCTACGGACTCACCTTTCCAGCGCAGCGGGGGCGGCTGCCCTGGCCCTTGCCCCGTGAGCAAGCCTTGGTGGTAGAGCACTTTGGCCGCAACGAAGATCCCTATGGCAATATCGTGATCAACGATGGCATCTACTTACGAACTCCCGCCGGGCAGCAGGTATATGCCATCTATGCCGGGCGGGTGACGGCCGTTACCGAGATCCCCATGAATGGCGGAGTGGTGGTCATCGTCGAGCACGGCAGGTACCGCAGTGTATACGCCAACCTGGAGAAAGCCTTCGTGCAGGAAGGCCAACTGCTGGCCATGGGGCAGCCCCTAGGACTGGTGCGCACCGACCGTCGCAGCGGCGAGACCATCCTGCAATTCTTGATCTATGCCCTGCCCAATCGCTTCGTAGACCCCGAGCAGTGGCTGCGATAGCCGAGCCGACATGTAGGTATTGCCTGGCTCAACGCAGGGATTTGCCTTCCCCCCTGTGCATTTTCCTCGCTTACTTACAGATCTCTCACCTATATGAACGGTCAGGGGTATGAGGGTATAGGGTGGTCAGGTACAGCGTTTACCTACCGTTCATATTGGCTCACTCAGGGGTTGTACCTGCGGGACGATCCTACGGACTCTCAATTACGAATTACTGATTACGAATTTCGAATGCGAAGCCCTCACCTATATGAACGGTCAAGGGTATAAGGGTAGTTTTTTCAATCTGACAGGAAATTAGCCCAGCGTATTTTTAAAGATGAAAATACTGTAACTCAGCAATAACAAAGGGATTTAGTGCCTTTTGGGGGATTCAAAAGCGCCGGGCAAAAAATGCACAAGATTACACACCCTAGGGCTTAAGCTCTATCACATTTTGACCACAACTTTCGATCTCCTACATCTTCGCCTCCCTGTAAGCCTTCTGGCAGAGTGTGGTTGGCGCCACCATTTTTTCGTTTGAATTTTGGCATAGTTCAAAACAAACACATTGCATTTATGAAAATAGTCGGACGCCCCAAAAGCATAAGCATGCTGACATTCCTGGCTTTGGTATGGCTAGGGTTTCCCCTCAAAGCCGAGCCAGTCGATAGGCCAAAGCATTTCACGCCGGCTTATTGTGCCCCACCTGCCATGATCAGTGGGGGTAGCTCCACAAGCTTTCTCATGAAGTCAGTCCCTGTACCAGGCGATGCTCCTTTAGGTGAAGTAGGTATCCGGCTCATCGTCAAGACGGGCAGCTACGCCAGTAGCCCCTATGATGATGGCTCATCTGCCATCCATGGCGAGGTCGAGGATTGGTACATCAGTGTCGAGGCAGCCCCCGGCGATGAGACGCCGCCCACCGTGGTTACGCAAGCTCTCGATCTATACCTCGACGCCAGCGGACAGGCTACCCTCACGGCGGCGGCGGTAGACAATGGCTCTAGCGACAATACCTTGATCGACACCATGTGGCTGGATCAAACTAGCTTTAGCTGTGCTGACCTAGGACAGCAGACCGTGACCCTCACGGTAAAAGATACCGCCGACAATTCTGCCCAGCAAACCGCCCTCATCACGGTCAAAGACAGCATCGATCCTATCCCCAACGTGAGCAATCTCCCCACGATCGAGGGTGAATGCGCGGCCACAGCAGGAATTAGCTTTGCCTTAGGTGGAGCTTTCATCCCCATTCCCACCGCCACCGACAACTGCGATGAGACCATCCAAGCCATCACCACTGACCCCCTGTTCTACGATACCCAGGGCACCTACACCATCACCTGGACCTACGACGATGGCAACGGCAACAGCGTCGACCAAACGCAGACCGTCATCATAGAGGATCAAACCCCTCCGGTGCCAGACCTGAATGTGCTTCCGCCGCTGAC
>CAYVAP010000354.1:0-5641 GCA_964449365.1 uncultured Bacteroidia bacterium | reverse complement strand
CCAGCGGCTATCTTTACTTTCAACCTTGAACTTTCAACCGCGAAACTAATGACTAATGACTAGTACACTCCGTGAAAATTACGACGATTTTTTCTTTGGGTAAAGCATCTTTCGCGCCGGATGTAACCTCAGGTTAGATCTTGGCAAAAACAAACGTGAAAATCATTCGGATCTGCGTATATTGCACGGGTTATATCTGAAATTACACGCTTGCTCATTTCAAAGCCAGAAAAGGCAACTACCTGGCATGGAATTGGGTATAGAATTGGTACCTTTGAACGCTGGCATATGCTATCAATCCGACGTCTATGAAAGCTAAATTTATACATCTTTGCTTGCTCCTTGGCTTTTCTTTCAGCTTGGCGGTGGCCACCCCCCCCAGCGAGCGCCCCGCCGACTCCCCGCTACTCCGCATTGAGTTCTCAGTGTATCCCAATCCGACTAGTGGGGTCTTTTACCTCAATATCGAGAGCGAAGATCAGGATAGCTATCGTGTCAAGGTAATCGACCTGATCGGCAAACCATTGGTAGAAAAAACGATTAGCGCCAATGAAGACGCCCGCTTTGATCTCTCTACCGCTCCCAAGGGCATCTACTTTGTCCAAATCACCGGCGGCAAAAGCGACAATAAAAATCAGATTATCCAGCGCGTGGTGATCCAATAACTACATTCCGGCCTTCAGGCCAGCAAAGCCGACTGATCCTCCAAGATCAGCCGGCTTTTTTGATGCAGTGGGGGCTATGAGGGGCATAGGGGTAATAGGGAGCATGGGCGTAGCTGCGACCCCGTCCAATCTCTCCGTTCAAAAAGCCCCATTCCTGTCGCATTTTTGCCCATTGGTTCAACCTCTCACCCCAAGCCGCGTAAAGCAAAGCAGTTTGCGATGTACTTTTTTTTACAAAGTAATCTTAAACATGATCTCCCTTCGAAAATCTATGCTCTGGCTTGCCTTGGGCTGTTGGCTATTGACAGTGCTGCTGGTTTATTTGGCCGACATCGGGGAAGCGGGCACCTACTTCGGGGTATTTTATCAATACCCTGGTGGTGACAAAATCGGCCACTTCCTGATGATGGGGCTGCTCTCTTTTTTCACCAACCTGGCCCTGGGCATCCGGCGCCTGCCTTTGTTTGGCAAAAGCTGGCTCCTTGGGTCGCTGCTGGTCTGGGGCATCGTCTCTGCCGAAGAGATCAGCCAGTATTGGTTTGCAGTGCGCACCTGCTCGTGGCTCGATTGGCTAGCCGATACCTTGGGCATCTGGTTGGGAGGCAAGCTCGCGGTCTACAGTTGGGTGAAAGTGTCGTCAGACAAAGTCTGAGGCGCAGCTATGTCTGTCAATTGGCGCGGACCCCGGTTGCCAGAAAGCAAGATCTTTCCATACTGCTGATAATCGAGCCAGGGGAGGGTAAAGCGCGGCGCTTCGTCGGTGGCCTCGGCAAAATATGCCCATTGCCGCACCAGATGCTCGGTCTTGGATACCCAGACCTGATACTTGTTTTGCGGGGTAACCCCCACCTGATCAAAGGTCAACTCCAGCAGCTCACACGGCACCACGTCGTCGATGCCGATCTTATCTTCGCCCAGATACTTGAGGGTAACACCGCTATCCTTGAGCTTGAAGGGCATAACTAGCCAATAGCTATCGTTGATCCAGATGCGGCGGGCCTGCTCCGTGTACTTCAGCACGGAGTCTGGCGCAGTAAACTCCACCCCGTTTTTGAAGGTGCGGGCCTCGGGTGCTTTGGCATACGAGAAAAGGTATACCAGGCTGTCGGCTGGTACCTCGATGCGCACCCGCTGCTGCTGCCGATCCCAAATCAGGTGTCGACGCCCGAAAAAGGTCCAGCGCAGGTAGCGCGTGGCATCCCAAGCGGAGCGCCCCCCCATGGCCTGCATTACCTCATCAGCCACCGCGATGGCCTCAGGGTCAGAGGCTTGCTGGTCGAAGCCCGGCGCAGCAGGATTGGGCGCAGCCTGGCTTTGTTGGTCAGTAGCAGACTGGCAGGCGAGCAACAAGCTCAGCAGGAGAAGGAAAAGCAGACGATCATGCATGATATTTGACCCGAAGATTTGGTTGGCAAACTAATCCACGGGTATCTTGGTTCCAAACCTTAACTCTCCACTTTTTCCTATGCCCAAAACCGTACAAGTCGGCTTGGTACAAATGGCCTGTTCTGCTGAGCCTGAGGCCAACCGCCAAAAGGCCATCGCCCACCTCGAGACCGCCGCTGCCCAAGGCGCGCAGATTGTCTGTTTACAAGAGCTCTTTACCTCGCTCTACTTCTGCGACCTGGAGGATTATGGCAACTTCCAACTGGCCGAAAGTATCCCCGACGGGCCGAGCGTGCAAGCCCTCCAGCCTGTGGCCGAGCGCCTGGGTGTGGTGATCATCGCCTCGCTCTTCGAAAAACGCACCGCCGGGGTGTATCACAACACGGTGGCCGTGATCGACGCCGACGGTAGCTACCTGGGCAAGTATCGCAAGCAGCACATCCCCGACGACCCAGGCTACTACGAAAAATTCTACTTCACCCCCGGCGACCATGGCTATCAGGTCTTCGACACCCAGTTTGCCAAGATCGGGGTGCTGATCTGCTGGGACCAGTGGTACCCCGAAGCGGCTCGTATCACCGCGCTCAAGGGCGCAGAGATGCTCTTTTACCCTACCGCTATCGGCTGGCACCGCGAGCAGGCCCCCGAGGTCAACGACGAGCAGTTTCAAGCCTGGCGCACCATACAGCGCAGCCACGCCGTGGCCAATGGCATCCCGGTAGTAGCGGTCAACCGGGTGGGCAACGAGGGTGAGATGACCTTTTGGGGGGGGTCCTTTATCACCAATCCTTTTGGACGCCTGCTCTATGAAGCCTCGCACGATCAGGAGGAAGTCCACGTCGAGGCGCTGGACCTGAGCCAGTCTGATTACTACCGCACCCATTGGCCCTTCCTGCGCGATCGTCGGGTGGATACCTATCAGCCGCTAACCCAGCGGTTTTTGGAGGATTGAGATCACACTTGTGCGAAAAGTTCAAAGTTCACAGTTGATAGTTCGCAGTTGAAGGCACTGGTAACTACCTGATTAAAGCTAGCTGCGTAACCGTGGCCCCGTTTGTCGCCGCTAAGTAATGCGGATCATGCTTGCCCTACCCGCTGGAGTAGCGCCTGCAAGGTTTCGTCTTTTCGGTCGACCAGCTCCCGTACGGCGCGATAGCCCGTTTGGTAGAGGGCATCGGCCTCGTCGAAATCGAAGAGGGCAAAATCGCGCGTCTCGGGTGGCTCAATGAGCAGGTCGCAGTGGGTGCGGCGCTCACGCACCGTCTGATAAATGGCCATGCTAAAGCAGCGAGAAGCGATCGCACCAATGCCGCTGATTTCCTGCAGGTCTTCTTGGTAGTTGACGTGTACCCCAATGATGAGGTCGCAGTGTGCTTGCAGCGGATCGATCGGCAGGTTATTGGTCAGGCCACCATCCACGAAGGCCTGCCCGTCGATGATCTGAGGCGTAAATAGCACCGGAATGGCCGCCGAGGCGGTTACTGCCGGATAGAGCGGTCCTTCCGAGAAGTAGTGCGTTTCTCCGGTGTTGAGGTTGCTGGCTGCCACGTAGAGCGGTAGATTCAATTGCTCGAAGGCAGGCAGGGCGATGTATTCATCTAGCAAATCTTGCAAGAAAGACATATCGAGCAGGCCACCGGAGCGCAGGCGAAACCGAAAGCGATCAGCAAAACGACGATCATTGCGCAAGATTTCGAGCATGCCCTGGGGCGGAATGCCGGCGGCAAAAAACGCCCCTACGATGGCCCCTATGCTGGTACCAGCTACGATATGGATGGGAATGTTCAATTCGCGCAAGGCGGCGAGCACCCCCACGTGAGCGATACCGCGAGCGGCACCACCACTGAGGGCCAAACCAATGGTCGGAGATTCTGACATGTAGTGGAAGCTGAGAGGTGCATTTTCGGGCATGAAGGTACGCGCCAGCTTCCCCAACGCCAACTAGTGCTTCGCATTCGTAACTGGGAATTCGTAATTCGGAATTGAAAGTAATTTTAGCCGCTTGCGCGGCCACGGAGTGAGCCAATCAGGCTACTGGACATCATCGATCGATTTAAACAGGATTTCAGGATTCACAGGATCATAAGCACCTGAAAGCCATCTTGTCCCATCTTGTCAATCTTGTCCAAAAACGAGCGCACCAAAGGCTCATGTCCAGTAGTATGTGAGTCAATACGAACGGTAGGTAAACGCTGTGCCTGACTATCTTATATCCTTATTCCCTTATACCCCCTGAGCATTCATGTAGGTGAGCTATTTTAACCACGAACCACGCCCCCCTTCCACTAATTCCGCTTGACCTTGCCTTGAGTGAAAAACCCCTGCGGAACCTCGCCGATGTGCTCTACCGAAGCAGCCTTTACAGGATACCTTGCCATTTTTCGAGCACATAATCCACGCCCGATGATATTGGCGGTAGCCAGCAGCTCGCGAATGGCCTGTCGGGGTAGGCGACTGTGCTGCGGGGAAAGCTCAGGTGCCATTGCGCTGAGGCTATGATGCCCCATCCCCAGGCGATGCCCTGCCTCATGAATGCCAATCCAGGTTTCTTGAGCCTGATCGCTAGCGATGTAAATGAAGTTGTTGGGCGCGTAGCCCACCACTCGCTCCTTCCTGCGGGGCCAATCGAGCCGATCGAACTGCTCGCGTGGTACCACTTCCACCTGATTGAGTAGCTCAATGGGCACCTCTGAAGCAGGCAAGAAGAAGCCTGCTTCGCCGTACGTGCCAGGGGCTGCTCGCAAGTCAAAAATCACTCGGTAGCGCAGGCGCTGCCCATCCTGCTTGAGCTGATAGACAAAGCGGCCATTTTGCTGATCCCAATAGTGCAAAATGGCCTGCAACTGACGCACAGCATCGGCATCGCGCCGTGCCGCAAAAAACCAAGCCTGGATGGTGATCTCTCGCCTTGCATGATTGATTTGTATCCCGAAGCCTCGCGTTTCTCTCTGCACCTGCTGCACCTGCTCGCCTGTTCTCAGCGCAGACAGAGCTAGTGTATCAGCCGGGACCAAAGCGGGAGCTGGGATGGTTAAAAAAGCAGGAAAACAAGCGAAAAACCACGGGATATGCATAGTGTATTTCAATCAAAAATGGTACAAACCGCCCTCAGCTTCACACGACGCAGCTTCTTCTTCGGTACGCTGATGAGGGCAGTATCTTTTTGCGTCGCTCTAAGTCAATCTTATACTATACGAATTTTTGAAGGTAAAGGCGAATAATCCGCTCATTTATTTTAACAATTAAGAAACATTCACTTAACATTAGAGGAGCTAACGTTTTCCCATGCTGCTGATCATTCTGTTTTTGGGTGGTACGCCCCGGTTTGTAAGGTTCTGACTATCAGAAAAAAACGCTTTATGACAGGTTGCTAGTGCTTCGCATTCGAAATTCGTAATTCGTAGCAAATATAGCCGCTGGGCGCGGCCACTGAGTGAGCCAAGAGGAACGGAAGGTAAAGGCTGTACCTGATCACCTTATACCCTTATTCCTAGGGTGTGTAATCTTGTACATTTTTTGCCCGGCGTTTTTGAATCCCCAAAGGGCACTAAATCCCTTTGTTATTGCTGAGTTACAGTGTTTTCATCTTT
>CAYVAP010000353.1:0-5647 GCA_964449365.1 uncultured Bacteroidia bacterium | reverse complement strand
GGGATGCTTTCAGGTGTTTTGGGGGCGTTCGTTTTTGGACAAGATGGACAAGAATGGACAAGAATTGACAAGATGGCTTGCAGGGGACTATGATTTTGTAAATCCTGTAAATCCTGTAATCCTGTCTAAATCGACCGATGATGTGCAGTAGCATGAACTTACTACTTGGCTGAGTCCTGAAATCCTGCCCATCGGCGCTTCCAACTGCGAACGAATGACTACGAACTTTGAACTCGTTTCATTAGCTAGTTATCGTAGCTGACAGCTAATTTTATGAGAAAGCAGCTCCTTTTTCCGAAAAAAACACTAAATTTACCAATGAAGTTATCCAAAAAGATTTTTAACCTCGCTGCGCTATGCCCCTTTTTAGTAAAAAAGCCAAACCCGCGACCCGATCACTGGGCAAATCAGTGCCCGATAACCTCCCCCTCGATCAACTAGGCGACCACCTGATCGAGCAGGGGGCTCGCCTTATCAAGCAAGAAATCGAGGGCGGCGTTAGGTCCATCATCGAGCTGGACAGCAAGGGCAAATTGCGCCGCAACCTCAAGCCAGAGGAATTTTTGAGCGAAAACCTGAGGCTAAACGAAGACCTGCCAGCCAAGTTTCGCGAGCAGATAGAGCAGCGCCGCGAAAATACCCGCGCCGTAGTGCATGGCATCGCACACGAAATCGAGAGTCGACACTTTCGCAGCGCCGAGGAGGTGATCGAGCAAATCGACATTCTCAGCCATCAGAAAGAGCGCATCAAGGGTATCCTGCAGACCCAAAAGCAGATCAATTATTCCTTTCGCACCCTGGAGGTGGTGATCGGCGTCTTTCAACGCTACAACGCCGAGCTGTTGCAGGAGATGAACAACGAGCCAGATCTGGAGCAAAATCTGCGCCTGGGCATGGAAAATGCCCTGCTGGTGTACGAGCTGCTGGACTTTGCCCATCAGGCCATCGAACGCTTCACCCTGCATGGCGTCGAGGATCTCAAACAGATCAAAACGGCGGTCTTTGAAGAGATCAAAGAGGCGGAAGCTGAGCAGCGCGAGCTAGTCAAGAAGCTGCGCAAAGCCTCTGAGCACACCCAAGCGTCGATCCGCAAAACGGTGGATGATCGAAGGGAGATTTTTGCCCGCATGAAAGACCGCTGGAAAGACATGGAGGCCCGAGTCGAGGCCGTCATCAAGCAGGTCAAAGAAGTCAAAAAAATCCTGCCCGACCTGGATGCCTATCGCCTCAACGCCAAGATTCACATTCGGGTGCTCTCCCTGGTCGCCATCATGAACATGGTGGAAAAAAACCTGGAAATCGTCGAGCAATTTGCCGATACCGATTGGGATCTGCTCGCTCCCTTTGAGCCAGACGACTACCTGGAACTGGTAGGAGAACCCCCCAAGCGCGTGGACTAAGACCTCGATGATTCGCTCACCTATATGGAGGGAACATAGGGGCAATACAGGCAAGGCGGTTTGCCGCCGTTCATCTTTTCCTACTCCGTAACGCTCAAAAAATAAGGTGATCTTCTTCGCCTGAAGATAGGAGGTTGAGAGGTTGAGAGTAGGAGACTGTACGTCCCAAAGTCTCACTATCTCACCATCTCACTATCTCACTATCTCACCATCTCACTATCTCACCATCTCAGGATCTCACCACCTCACTATCCCTCCTTGATCTAGAACGAGATTTCTCGCGTTACTCAGTGGCAGCGGCCAGATGATCTCGATTTTACCCTGCGCCTAAAATTTAACGACGTCATATTTTTTACCATCAAAAAAACCGCTTCCAACTTCATTATTCCTCAAATTTTCTCAATTTCGCGTTTGTATCGCGCTTATTTCACTGCCTATGCCTGCCCACCGCTTTCACCATCCTGACCCCTTTGCGCTGGAATGCGGCGCGGTGCTACCGGGCTTCGAGTTGGCGTATCAGACCGGAGGGCAGCTCTGCGCAAACCGCGACAACGTGGTATGGATCTGCCACGCGCTAACCGGCAGCCCTGAGGTGCCACAGTGGTGGCCCCATCTCTTCGATGCAGGCGGCGTATTGGGGCCAGAATCTCATTTCTGGATCTGTGCCAATATGCTGGGCTCTTGTTATGGCTCCACCTACGCCCTCTCCGTCAATCCTGTCACCGGGCAGCCCTGGTACCATGCTTTCCCCCTGCTGACCAACCGCGACATCGTGCGGGCCTTCGATTTGCTGCGCCAGCATCTAGAGCTGCCTCAGATCAAGGTGCTGATCGGTGGCTCCATGGGCGGACAGCAGGCTTTGGAGTGGGCGATACAGCGCCCCGAGATCTTTCGCCATCTCGTTCCCCTCGCCACCAATGCGCAGCACTCCCCCTGGGGCATCGCCTTCAACGAAGCGCAGCGCATGGCCATCGCCGCCGATGCGACCTGGACGGAGGCACAAGCGCGAGCTGGCATGCAGGGGCTCAAAGCCGCGCGGGCCATTGGCATGATTTCGTACCGCTCTTACCAGACCTTTGCCCGTACCCAGCAGGATCCTCCCGAGGTGGGTCTCAGCGACTTTCGCGCCGCCTCTTATCAGCAGTACCAAGGCGAAAAACTCAGTCAGCGCTTTGATGCCTTTGCCTACTGGACCCTCTCGCGCGCCATGGACAGCCATCACTTGGGACGCAAGCGCGACAGCATCGAGGCCGCTCTCCAAAAGATATCGGCCCGCAGCCTGGTGATTGGCGTGACCTCTGACCTGCTCTTTCCTCTACACGAACAGGAGCTTTTGGCTCGGCATATACCTAATGCCACCCTGCTACCCATCGACTCGATCTATGGCCACGATGGCTTTTTGGTAGAAACCCAAGCCATTGAACAGGGCATCGCTGCGTGGTTGGAGCAATAGCCCCTCGCCAAGCACGCGGAGAACAAGAAATTTGGTTCGCAGAGGAGAAAGAAAGTACGCAGAGAACTTTTCTTTACGCTCTGAGGCTCACTGGGAGCAACTTATCCTAGCGCCCCGGCGTGAACGCCAAAACCCATGCAGAAAAGGAGCGAAGACATCTGCCCAAGCAATTAACCAATCTCCTGGCGAAGTCGTATTTTGAGGGAAATTGCGGAACATGGAAAAGGTGCGGATCAAAACAGAGATAGCCCTAAGCAACATCCTGGACCAGCTGAATAAGAGCTAGTTGGAAGTAAATTTAGCCGCTTGGGCGGCCACTGAGTGAGCCAATATGTGGGGGCTGGCCTGTGCCGAAGCCCTCTACCCTGTGCCCGTTCATATAGGTGAGTAAACCTGGCCGCTCGGCGCGGCCACTGAGTGAGCCAATATGAACGGAAGGTAAATGCTGTACCTGACCACCTTATCCCCTTATACCCCTGACCGTTCATATAGGTGAGCCCGTCCTACCAGTATCTCCGTACCTTCTCCTCCCAATCTGCTGTACTGAGCGGATTGGCTTGCAGGCGCTCAGCCCAGGGGCGCCCTGGATGCAGCAAATCCCAGGCGGACTTCTTTTGCTGGTGGCGGCCCTTGCCAGGGTCGTGGTTGCCAAAGCCATCCACCAGTTTGTTCCATAAAGGCTCGAACCGGGAGATCAGCATGGACTCAGCAAGGGGAATCCAGATGTCATCGACCACAAGGTAGCGACAAGCGAAGTCAGCTAGTTGAAGGTTCTGCGCCAGCGCGATGGAGTCGGCATGTTCTTTCAATCGCTTCCAAAGTACCTTGCCGGGATCTGCCCCTAAACCAAAACCACCCTTCCGGGCACCTGCGGGCACCGCCTTACCTACGTAGATCGGCTTTTGCCATTGCGCATCGCAGTTGGCAGCCGTTAGGGGTTGGTAGGGCGCGTAGTTGCCTACATAGTAAATAGCATAGATCCCCGCGCCTTGAAAGCTATCTGGTGGCAATGGCGCAACCGCCTTTTCTAGCAGAGCCTGCGCGACGCTTTCGCCCAGATGCTGCTTATCCAGAGGATTGTAAGGCTGCTCGTCAGGAGTCATGGTTTCTGCAAAATGACGACGTACTCGGCCAGTTTCGCGCGGTTGTTCTGGTGGTTTCGAAGGCCCGAGCGGGTGATGCTGGAGCCAACCCGCTTATCTCGCAGACAATGGATTCCCACCAGTTTCAGCCCCAAGCTTTCACCCAGCTCACCGAGCAGTTGTTGCACCGCCAAGTTGATGCCCTGTAGAATGGAATTGCCTACCACGATGGCCGCCGTGCCACCAGGCTTGAGCAGCCAAGCCAGACCGACCAGCAGTTGATGGCTGTCGTTGAAATAGGTAGCTGCGTAGTTGGCCCAGCCACGCCCGCCATAGACGCCCTTTTCAGGCTTGATGGTCCGCAATTCGTCTAGAGTTTGGGCCAATGCTGCATGTTCGAAATGCAATGGCACGTCTTCTTTGTCGCGTACATTTTGCCAGTACTGCCCAAAGTTCCCCGTTTCCAAAAACTTCTGCTCTTTCGCAGCCGAGATGAAACGCAACCAATGCAAATGCGGCCGGGTGTTGCGCACGTAGTGGTAGTTGTTGAGGTAGGGCGGAGAGGTCACGACCAGATCTACCGACTGAGGTGCCAGGTGTTGCTGGTAGGTAAAAAAGGAATCCTCCACCAGGGTATGAGGTCGCACGGGCTGTTTGGCTAGATGTTGTTGCAACAAGACAATGTCCCGCAGCATGTCCTTCAGCTTCGCCTGAATGATGCCAGGTACATCAGCTTCTTCGATCAGGTCTTTGCCTGCCCCGGGCCGCGATCCCAGGCTCGGCTCATAGGTGTAGTTGGAAAAGCTGACCATAGTAGCCCCAAACGCCACGCGAAAGCAGGTACTCACCAGTGCATTGCTCAAATTGTCGATAAATGCCAGCGTATGCAAGACCTGCGCTTCGATACTCGGACTGAAAAAAGGAATGCGCGAACGAAACCCAGGGGGAAACAGATCTTGTGGGACCGGACGATTGGCCCATTGCGCAGCGTCCTGCTGATAAGCCGTCATGGCAGCGGTGAGCTTTGCCAAGTCCAACTGGTGTGCGTCTAACTTCAGGCGAGTGGCCAGGGCGGGGTAAGGGTTTAGCTCAAAGCCAATGGCCTCATGCCCGGCCAAACGCGCCTCCAACAGGGTGGTCCCTACCCCTGCAAACGGATCCAGCACGGTCGCCTCTGGCTTACCCGGGAGATAAGCAGCAAAAATGTCGCGCACAAAGGGCGCAGAATAACCTGCAATCCATGGCACCCAGCGATGCAGGGGCAGATCGCGGTTCTTCATGAAGGCCGGATCCCTAAATTTTTGAGCACGTGAGGCATCATTTCTCTGCTCTTCGAAAAGAGACAGTTGCTCAATGCCGAAAATGGGAGCAGAAGAAGACATACGCGCTGTTTTTGATAGCATAAAGCTAACCAAAGAATCGGTGATGTCCTAGCGGGCTCTGGAACGAGACGCAGCATCGCCATTTCCATGGCGATGACTTCAACGTGTCTTGGTTCAAGTCTTCGACTTGGCTAGCCCGCTGCTTGTAAAAAAACGGTGCGCCTCCCCCAGGGCCCTCCGCGAGACATTCATCGACCCGCTCGCGGCACCTCGCGGAGATTTGGCACGCGGAGGGGAAAAAAAGAGCGCAGAGAAATGTTCTCTGCTTCGCTGCGTCTCTGCTTCTCTGCTTCTCTGCTTCTCTGCTTCTCTGCTTCTCTGCTTCTCTGC
>CAYVAP010000352.1:0-5650 GCA_964449365.1 uncultured Bacteroidia bacterium | reverse complement strand
TTCGCTTTGTCAACGGTACTGGCGGCACCATCACTTCGCTGGACGTAGCCTACGATCTGATCGTGCTCAATGATGCACCGCGAGGCAACACCTTCGATGGTTCCTTTTCTGCCGACGGCATCAACTTCACCCCGGTCGCTTCGCTGGCCTTTTTGTCGCCCGAAGTAGCTGACAACAACACGACCACCAACAACCTCACGGCCACCATCACTGGCCTGAGCGTAGCGCCCAACGACACCCTCTTTCTGCGTTGGGACAGCGATGACAACCTCGGCGGCGGCTCGCGCGATGAGTTTGGCCTGGACAACATCACCCTGACCGGAAATACAGGCTCGGTATCTCTGGCGGCAAACTTTGTGGTAGCCGGCGCTAGCTTCGACGAAGGGGCTGGCACCGTGAGCGTAGACGTAGCCCTCACGACCGCCGATACCTGTCAGGTAGGCGTCTCGCTCGGCACAGGAGGCACGGCTACCGATGGCACAGACTTCACCTTCGGTGGAGATACCTTGATTTTCTCGCCCAATGGCAGCACGACGTTGAGCGCTTCTCTCGACCTGATCGACGATATGATGGTCGAATCAGACGAAACCCTCTTCCTGGTACTCGACAGCGTATTCAATTGCCCCATCGGCATGGCCGATACCTTTGAGCTGACCATTCAGGATAATGACTTGCCTCTCTACGATATCGGACTGGTAACCGATGACGCCGACGGCGACGGCGTGGGCGACTCCGTAGGGGTCGGGTGTGAGTTGCGCGGCGTGGTACACGGCGGCGACTTCAACGGCGGCATTGGCCTGCAATTCACCATCATTGATCCTACCGGCGGGATTGGCGTATTTTCTAGCAATGTGACCTTTGGCTACACCGTGACCGAAGGCGATAGCCTACACGTGCGCGGTAGCCTCAGCCAGTTCAATGGCCTGACGCAGATCAATCCTGATACGTTGATTCTGATCTCGCAGGGTAATGCGCTGCAAACCCCAGTGGTCGTTACTGGCTTGGATGAAAGTACCGAGTCCGAGCTCGTGCGCTTCAACGATGCCTACCTGATCGATCCCACTCAGTGGACGGGGTCTGGCTCTGGCTTCAACGTGGAGGTAACCAATGGCACCGATACCATCGAGGTGCGTATCGACAATGATGTGGACCTCTACAGCTTGCCTGCTCCCCTCGATACCTTCGACGTGATTGGGCTGGGGGGACAATTCGACAACAGCTCCCCCGCTACGGAGGGCTACCAATTGCTGCCCCGCGATCAGTTTGACTTGATTCGCAACAGCAATGGCCTCCCCGTTTATCCCATCGATCTGGTAACCGATGACGCCGACGGCGACGGTCAAGCCGATTCGCTAGGCGTAGGGTGTGAGCTGCGTGGGGTGGTACACGGGATAGACCTAAACGGTGGGATTGACCTACAATTTACCATCATCGATCCTACCGGCGGGATTGGCGTATTTTCTGACAATGTCACTTTTGGCTACACCGTAACTGAGGGCGACAGTGTTCATATTGCTGGCACTCTGAGTGAATTCAATGGCCTGGCTCAGATTTTGCCCGATACCATCATCTTTATTTCATCCGGCAATGCGACGGCTACGCCAGCCGTGATCACGGCGCTGAATGAAAGCACCGAGTCGGAGCTCGTGCGCTTCAACAACGCAACCCTGGTGGACCCCGCCCAGTGGACGGGGTCTGGCTCTGGCTTCAACGTAGAGGTAACCAATGGCACCGATACCATCGAGGTGCGCATCGATAATGAAGTGGACCTCTACAGCCTGCCTGCCCCTAGCGGCACCTTCGACGTGATCGGCCTGGGGGGACAATTCGATAACAATCCTCCTGCCACCGAGGGCTACCAACTGCTGCCTCGCTATCAGCAAGACATCATTCCGGTGGTACAGCCTGGCTTCTCGCTTTCGCCTACGTCCATCAGTGCCAATGAAGGCGATGGCACCCTCAGCTTTGAGGTGGCTTTGGCTACGGCCTTTGCCAACCCGACCAGCGTCGAGGTCAACCTGCTGCCCGGCGGTACGGCTCAGAATGGCACCGACTTCACAGGCTGGAGCGACACCGTGCTCAACTTTCCGGCCAACAGCAATGGGCCTTTCCAACTGACCTTGGATCTGGTGGATGACAACCTGGTCGAAGGGGTAGAAACCATCGTGATCGGGCTGGCCAACCCCACGGGCGGCCTCACCCTGGGCGATAGCGTGATCACCATCACCATTGAGGACAATGACTTCCCGGTTTACGACATAGGGCTGGTCACCGATGATAGCGATGGCGATGGCTTGGCTGACTCCATCGGTGTAAACTGCGAAATTCGCGGCGTGGTACACAGCATCGACTTCCGCGGAGGCGGTGGCATGGAGGTCGTCCTGATCGATAGCACCGGCGGCATCACGGTCTTCGAATTTGACGACGTGTCGGGCCACGGTAGCAGTAGCTCTACCGAGATCAATCAGGGCGACGAGTTCATCGTGCGTGGGCGCGTCGACCAGTTCCGTGGGCTGGCGCAAATGCGCCCCGACACCCTCGTGCGGGTCAGCGTGGGCAACAGCCCGCTCGATCCTATCCTGGTAACCGCCTTGGATGAGACCACCGAATCGGAATACCTGCGCCTGGAGTGCTTCAAACTGGTCGACCCGGCTGAATGGCCCGGGAGCGGCAGCAGCGAAAACCTCCTGATCACCAACACGGTCGATACCCTACTGATGCGCATCGACAGCGACACCGACATCGACGGTACGCCGGTACCCACTGGCTACTTCAACCTCATTGGGACTGGTGGTCAGTTTACCTTCGACGATCCGCCGATCAATGGCTATCAGGTGCGCCCCAGCTTCTTGAGTGAGATCGACGAGTTTGACAATCCCGTGGTGAGCCTCGAACAAGCTACCGTCGAGGTAGACGAGAGCGCCGATACACTCGTCCTGATCGTCTTTCAGGAAAATGGCAACCCAGAGCAGACCCAGGTGCGATCTGAGCTACTCCTCAGCCTGACGACCGCGACCGAAGCGGTAGACTTTGCCTTTACCCCTAGCCTGATCAACCTGGTAGGGTGTGGTGCCGACACGGATACCTTCGAGCTGAAGATTCCCATCTTTGACGATGCGGACGTAGAAGGCGATGAGACTTTCACCATCCGCATCTTTGGCCCGACCAACAATGCCACCCTCGACATCGACACCGTAGCGGTCACCATCCTCGACAACGACGAGATCAGCATCGAGTCGCTGCCCCAGCAGGCGGTGCGTATGTATCCCAACCCTGCCCGCGAGCAGGTGCGAATCGAGAGTGGTCAACTGATCGAGTCGATCACCCTGACCAACCTGATGGGTCAGCAACTGCGGCACACCCAGCCCAATGCTAAGCAGTCGAGCCTGAATCTTCGCGACCTGCCGGCAGGGATGTACAGCCTGCGCGTACAGACCGCCCGGGGAAGCTGGAGCGATCAGCTCATGATTCAACGATAGATCCTCAGGGACTCAAGAGTCACATTCCTCCATTTCCGCACCCATCAGCGCAAGCTGGTGGGTGCTTCATTTTTTAGGAGTTTTCGATTTGCACGATATTGATTGATTTCAGAAGATATCAAGGCGGTTTTTCTGCGAGTGAATAATTTTCTCTATATTCGGCGGCTGAGGAAAAAGCACTTATCCTTCATCCTATGCGCCTTGCGACCAAGTATTTGATTGTCCTGTGGGTGAGTATCTTAGCAGGTCAATATCTCCCCGCTCAGCAGGCTCCGGCTGATTCGCTGCGCCCCCAAAATGGCTTTTTGATCGATACGGTGTACTTTGGGTTTGACAGCGATCGACTCAAAGACGAATACAAGGCCGAGCTCGATTCGATGATCGGGATCTTTACCGAGTATCCGGCCTACTACGTAGAAATCTTTGGGCACACCGATAGCGTCGGCTCTTCTAGCTACAACCTGATCCTGAGCAAAAATCGCGCGCGCAACGTGGCGCTGTACCTGATCGATCAGGGAGTGGATTTGGAGCGTATCGTCTACGAAGGCTTGAGCACCGAGAAGCCCGTTGCCTCCAACCTGACCTACGCTGGTCGCCGC
The DNA here is from genome assembly GCA_964449365.1 of uncultured Bacteroidia bacterium. Lineage (GTDB taxonomy): Bacteria > Bacteroidota > Bacteroidia > J057 > J057 > CAYVAP01. The sequence goes on along the minus strand of CAYVAP010000352.1, from coordinate 1,572 downwards.
AAAAACCGCCGAGCCGATGTGGCGGTGGTTTTTAGCACCGAAACGGTCAAACCCGTTTATGACACCGGCCCGGTCGTCTCCGAAGCCGACAGTATCAATCAGGAGGATCAAGCGCCCATCGTGCAGGTGGACACGGTGCGCTGCTCATACGAGCCTTTTTTCGTAAAAACGGATCGTCAGACCTTGATCATCGCTCCTCAGGGCACGAAGCTCACCATTCCGCCCGGGGCCTTCGATACCGATGAGCCTGAGGTGCAGGTAAATATGGGAGAGATTTTTTCCCGTCGCGATATGATCGTGGCCGAAATGCCCACCATCACCCGCGATGGTCCACTGGAGACGGCGGGGATGTTTTCTTTCGAAGTACGTGCCAAAGGCCGCCCCGTCAAGGTGCGCGACAGCGTATCTTTTTCGGTAGAGCTACCAGCTACCCGTCGCTACGGAAAAATGAGCATTTACCAGGGACGCACGGCTCGCCGCCGCAAGCTCAAATCCAACCAGGAAGTGCCCGGCGACAAGCCTTCCATGGACCCCGTGCGTGAATGGCTGGAGGTGGAAGAACCCGACTTGCGCTACAATGGCCGCGACAACGTGTACCTCTTCTCCGTAAAAGACCAAGGGAGCTACACCGTTTCTCGCCCCTTGCATGAGGCTACCATCACGGATCGCGAAGACGAGGGCATCGACATCCTGGTCAAGTTCAAGGGCAAACGCTTCGAAAAAACCACCAACGCCGTACTGGTAGGCGAGGTCGTGCGCACCCTCATTCCACTGCGTCAGGATTCTAAGCGCTGGTATGAGTCGCTCAAGACCAAGTTCCTGGCCGATGAGACCAAGGTGATGATCATCGCTTACGAATTTGATGATCGGGGCCGTGCTTACTGGACCAAGCTGACCTTCAAGCCCGAAGACTTTCTTAATCGCAAGGCCCGTAAGAATCCGCGCAGTAGACCTCAGATCAAGCTCAAGCTCAAATTCCGGCGCATCGACCCCGAGGAGCTAAACAAGCGCCTGAAAGAGCTAAACGTCTAGCCATTAGTTTCGACCCACCTTATATGAACGGTCAGGGGTGTAAGGGTGTAAAGTGGTCAGGCACAGCGTTTACTTACCGTTCATGTTGGCTCACTCAGTGGCCGCGCCCAGCGGCTATCTTTACTTTCAACCTTGAACGTTGAACCGCGAAACTGATGACTAGTGCCTTTACGAATTCCTGATTACGAATTTCGAATGCAAAGCACTAGTCGCTCCATGGCTATTGCCATCGTCGGTCCGGGCAATCTGGCCCACAGTCTGGTACCTGCCTTGCAAAGAGCGGGGCATGAGGTACGGCAGGTCCTGTCTCGACGTGAAAGCGCCGCTAAGGCTTTTGCAACGCGGTTTGATCTGCCCTACGCTGGGGCGCTGGATAGCCCATTGCGCGCTGAGATCGACTGGGTGATCATGACGGTAGCCGATCAAGCCATCTCTGCCACGGCTGAGAAGTTGGTGGCTCAGGCGAAACCAGGGCGCATATTCGTGCACAGCTCCGGCAGTACGCCCCTGGCCGCCCTGATGCCTCTGGGAGAAGCCATC
>CAYVAP010000351.1:0-5652 GCA_964449365.1 uncultured Bacteroidia bacterium | reverse complement strand
CAAAGTCAAAAGAGTTCCGACCATATTTCACACTGAAACTTTTGTCCTTCAGAGACACCATATAAAGGTCATAAAGCACCTTTACATTTACCTGCTCCTTTGTTACCTGCATCTTTGAAGCATCTACCAATGATACAAGCGGATGCTGAGGTTTTGGCAAATGCATTGATTGATGTAATTGACTGATAGAATCTATTTTGATGATGGACATGTTGTTTTCTTTATTGCAAGATTAGATCCGAATTTATTGAAATTATGGTATTAAGACTAGCACAAAACGCCGATTGGTTAGCAGGAAATGCCGGTTTCCCCATGAGCTGTATTTTCTTTTTCTTAGCTTGTAGAGAACGTCCGTACAGCCGCCGTGCAGGCTTTTCTCATGACTGCGCTTGGGGAGGCCTGCATGGGCGGCTGTACCTTGTTAGCAGCTTTTTATTTCCTGGTCTCAAATATTCTTCAAGAAGTCCTCGAACATCTGGACGTTACGGAATCCTTGCCTTCTCAGCCCTTGATACAATAGCTTGTCTCTCGTGAGCAAGGGTAAATCCAGTTGCATCGCCAAAGCAACGTATGGCCATCTTTGGGGTCAACGCTTTTGAGCAACGATTCAGCCTTGACTAAACTCTCGCGTTGCAAAACATACTGAGGAAGAATCGTCAGATGGGAAAAAACCAAATAAGTCCATTGAAGCAGTTCGGACTCATTTAGTCTGGACTTGGATTTGATGACATCGCTGTATTTCTCTACCTCGACCATGGCAAAGTCAGGCAAGATGAAGTTGAAGAATGCTAATAATGGCCTATAGTCTGCTTTCCCACTGATGAGCATACTCATCAGGATGTTTGCCTCCAGCACGTAGTCTCTCATGCTAGTCCTGCATACTTACGGGACTCTTGATTCCAAGCGAGTTCTCTGGCTAGCTTCCACTCGTCATCGTTTTCAAGATCAACGGTTGGTAGGTCTGCTAAGATCCCCTTTGCTGCAAACTTGAGCAAGGCTTGATGCGCGATTTCTTGAAGATAGCGTTCGATCTCTGTATGCCCATAGGCTTTGACCAGACTTTCTTCCAGTTGAACCTTAAACTCGATCATATCTTTCCATTCTTTTCTCTAAGATACGGATTCCTCAGCACTTTGGCTACTCCATCCGCACCTTCTGCACCCACATCCCTTGATCGGTCTGTACCTTAACGAGGGCAAGGCCACGATAGCTGCTGCGCACTTGTGCCTCATGACGATCATGGCTGATCTCGGCGGGTAGGCGGCGGCCTGTGAGGGCGTAGAGGGCGAGGGATTGGATGGATGCTTGGGGGAGCGGAGGTACTCCCCCACAGCCTGACAACCACGGCCTGCTGCCCCGAAGGCTCTGTCCAGCCAAACATCAAAGGCCGGGGCGCGCCTTGCGGCCCCAGCCTTTAATGCTTAAATGTTGTGGCTAGTTTTTTTTTCATCTCATCCAACCTTCTACAATGTAGTTCCTTTCTGTTACTTTATATTCTTTGTCTCCACTTAAAGGTTGAAACCATAATTCAATTCTGCTTCCATATTTATCTCCCCAACTCCCTTCATAAATAGTGAACTCTCCATTCCATTTTTGCGGTTCAAGATTGCCAACTTCTACTTTTGACCTTTCATACATTCTGTCTCCTGATAGTCTGTCGTTAGAAGTAATTTCAAATGCCTTTATGTAAAAGTGTCCTACTTCTTTAGGTTGAAAGTCTGTGTAGTACTTGTAAATTCCTGGCTGCGCATAATTCATGAGAATCAAGTCGTAATTTTCAAAGTCAGTAATTGTCGGTAAGGAGTCAAGAGGTATAGAGAAGTCAATATTTTCAGGGATTTTCTTGTTTGCTCCGTAGTAGTCTGGAGGGGAATAAGTGAAAATAATCAACGTGTAATAAAATAGAAATGCTCCTAGTCCAAGTTGCGGAAAAATAAAATACCATTTCCGAATGACAATCTGAACTATGCTTGAAATTATTGTCCCTATGATATTTACGAAGGAGACAATTAATGAAGCGTCAATTATCCAATCTCGTTTAAATAGAGTTCCGAGAAAGAATATTCCAATCGCCATTAGGTTAGTTGCAATCGGAATCCACCAAATGGTGAAGTACTTCTTTATATGTCGGAGAGTTTGTTTCATTCAAATTAGCCACAACGGTCAGTGGAGCCGCCGTGCGAGGTACGAGCATGGGCGTCTCCACTTTGTTGTGTGAGGATATGTTCATTCTGGAATGTTTATAATTCTTAAATTTGTTCCATCAGGGTTCATAATGGCAATATCTGTCTGAACGTATATCTCATTAGCGACGGAGTCCTTCCACTCCTGCCGCACCAAAATGGTTACACTCATGTCGGTGGCCGGTGCGTAATCGCCTGACACAAACGAGAAACTATCAAAAAAAGGCAGAATGTGTTGGTATGAATGATTGGTAGGGTCGATTCGGGTGTACCAATTCCGATTTTCAGGTCCTCTTTTCCAAACGTATACTTGGAGCGGTTTACGTTTAATGAAAAGAGGATTAGAAAAGGGAATGCTTGAGTAAAGGGTGGCAAGTGTGTCTTGATTAAGCCGATAGGAAACAATGTCTGAGAACTGTTGTGTACCTATCAGAGTCGAATCGTTTACCCAACCAAGTGGCTCAAACCCTTGAGAGACTTCCATGATTCGTTCACCCATTGCATCATGGATGTACACATGTTCAAAACTTACTCCCCGATAGGAAAATAGGGTGCTACTTGGATTCCATTTCGCGTGATTTTGAAACCCATCTTCCTCAGTTAGCTGGGTCAAGCTATCCCCTGAACTACGAATCTTCCAAATGTGCCGATCTTGTGCGGTGAAGGATATCCAATCATTGGTATTCCACTCAGGAGAGTAGCAAACCTGATCCGTTATCTTCCGGGACGTACCATCCCTGAAGTTGAATGTCCAGAGTTCAAAATGGCAATCACCTTGGCCTTGGTAGTCTTCGCGTAAATAAAGAATCTCGTAAGGATCATTAGGGTTAAACCGCGATTCTCGGTATCCATATCGCCTGATAGGAAAATAGGTGGGGCCGATCGGCGAAAGCCGATCCAGCGGCTTCATGGGTACGTCTGTAACTTCTTCGCTGAAAAGATCATAGTCGCCTTGAGATACCACCGGATCACCAACCGGGTTCACAGGATGAGGTTTTTTACAAGCAAGCATGAAGCACACTAGACTGATAAGACAGTATTGGGTGAAGAGAGTAGGTTTCATGAAAGATAAAATATGAGGCAGAGACCAAATGGCCTCTGCCTTGATGATTAGTGCTTGATCATTCGGATATGTGCGAGGCGTCCATCAGTGTGGACCTGATCGAGGTACATGCCCGGTGGCAGATCGGATACATTTGATTTAATCTGGTGAACTCCGACTGGGAAATGCTTATCCTCTATGAAGCGAATCAACCGCCCAGATAAATCGTACAGCTCCACCTTTACCTGTGAAGAGAAAGGAAGGCTGATCGAAATCAATTGATCTTCATTGGTGGGGTTGGGGGCTATCTCAACGGTTGCCTCTTCGATATCTAAGGAAGGCTCATTGGACGTTGCCAATGTATTGTAAAGCAGGAGTGTGTACGTTAGATGCGCGTTAGTAAGTGCTGTAGTATCAAATGGCCACCAGCCTAATGGGGTACCAGCCAGATTGCTCACTTTGTAAACAAACCCCTCTAGGGTTGCTTGAGACTGTGTTACATTGGTCAGCTTCACCCGCTCGCGCGCGAGCAAGTGCATATTGCCATCGTATAGTGGTAGCACAGTTGAAGAACTAGGACGCGGCCAAGCAGCGACAATTGAATCTGTGGCGGTGAGGTTATGATTAACTACCGCTTCTACGCGGTAAGCATCTACCTTGTATTGACCAGGTAGAAACCAATTTCCCGCAGCATTCTCATATCGTTCTTGAAGTTCTATTGTCTGGTTCGCACTGTGCAGGGAGATAGACCTCGAAAAGGGGAAAGTGGCATCAGTTCCATAATGTACCAGGCTTCGAAAGGGCTTCTTAACTAGCTCTAAGGCTGCACCAGCGTTGATACGCCCATATCTCGTCAAGGTGTCATACCCAGCAAAATCAGTATCAGTAGCGGTCATCTCCAAAATTTGTTCGACATCTTCTGGCGCAAGGTTGTTGTAGGATGGGCTGGCAGTATTGAGATAACTCATCAGAAGTGCAGCCACACCAGCTACATGCGGTGCAGCAGCGGAGGTTCCATTGAAATCGTCATAAACCATATCCGACTGAAGGTTGGTGGTCCAAACTAGCTCAATAGTTGATGGAGCCGCCACATCGATTTCTGGCCCAGTACTCGGTGCCCACCAATTGTCTCCATTATTGATAGTCTTATATCCTCCGTCAAGTCCCGTTCCACCGACACATAAAACCCAATCGTCATCAATGATAGCGGGATAGGCTGGATTGCTTGGACCGTTATTCGCAATTCCTTGATTACCTCGTGCTGCTACAAAGGTCACCTTTGTTCGATTAGTAAAGTGAACAGCATCTGTCAATATCTGTATATTATCGTCAGTGAATACATTCTGATCCCCCTCTACAAACCTATTATCGAATCCCCAGCTATGATTGGTAATATGAAGTCCATACCCATAATCTTTGCTGGGGTCTTCGATAGAAGAGGTAATAATAGCATCGGCGATATAATCCAGATTGGTGGAGACAAAAGCAAAGGGTTCAGTAATGTGAAGGGAATACAATGAAACGCCTTTGTCAGCCATGCTAGGAAGCCCTGTATCGTCTCCCCCTGCGACCCCGGCCACGCCAAAATCGTTATTCCGGATAGCACCAATAATACCTGCGACCTCTGTTCCATGATCATTGAGGTATTTGGCATACATCGTATCCCCCAATATTGAAGAACTGGTAAAAAAGTCCCAGCCCCTTACCTTGGATGAGGATAAACTGGTGTCGTTATATCCAAAGTCTTCATGAGTCCAATCGATTCCAGTGTCAAAGACCCCCACCTTAATAAATGGTTTGCCTGTCTCGATTTGCCAAGCTGGTTCGATATTGATGTCACCATCTGGATAGGTGACAGTAGGACTCAACGAGGCTTGCTGGCCATACAGAGAATCGTTTGGCGCTGATAATAACTCAACCGCCACATTAGGATGCGCGTACTTCACCAACGGAAACAGCGCCTGCAGCGAATCCGCTGCCACGGCCACATCCACCCCGGCTGGAAAGCGCAGCACAAAAGTCGCCCAAAAGGCCGGAATCGTAATGGTCTCCCCCAACCGGGAAATCGTCGTGGTATCAGTGGTGCGTAGCTGCCGGAAAATCTTCAGCAGGGTGACCGGGCAGCCCGCTGAGGACTCCATCAGCGAGGCCGTACCGCAAAGCGGCGCCAACTGATCTTGCACTGCCTGAGCCGCCGAGGGCGTCAGGTAATAGCTCAAGCTGCCAAACTCCGCCCGCTTGCTGCCGATGGTATTGTCCACCGCCGCGTGGTTGACCGCATCTTCATCAAAGCGCACGATCAACTCATGGGCCGCATAGAGCGGATCGCCATTGGCATCGAGTACCCAGTTCGTTTCCCGCTCGTAAAAACTATACTTCAGCGCCACATACTGATAGCTCCCATTCGAGAAGCTCCGCGCCGACACG
>CAYVAP010000350.1:0-5658 GCA_964449365.1 uncultured Bacteroidia bacterium | reverse complement strand
ATTGAATGGCCTTGTTATCAATAAATTATAGTGTCTTATAACTCTACAATCCTTACACCACGTAGTGTAAACGCTGTGCTTGACCACCTTATACCCTTACACCCCTGGCCGTTCATATAGGTGAGCCTGAATGTCCCCCCTTCGAATCAGACCTTCTTCCCCGCGATGAGGGCATAGTGCCAAAGGCCGGCCTGCAAGGCCTCCCACTGCCAGCGGGCACTACGTACGCTGCGGCGCTGTACGATGGTAGGATCGCTCAGCCATTCGTAGACCTTCTGCACCGGAAACCCCAACTGAAAGCGGCGGTACAAGCGCCAGGCTGAAGGGGTGATGGCTTCCGTGAGGTCGCGTGCATGCAGGTCGATGAAGCCTACCTCACGCGCGCTTTGCAAAAAACAGCCCTGAGTGGTGAGGCTGTCGATAGCCCAAGCGTCGAGCCACTGGCGCAATACCCGTGCCCCGGCTGCGGTAGCGGGCTGGCTACTGCGAAAAAAATCGCATAGCACCAGCCGCCCTCCCGGGCGCAGCAGCCGATGGGCCTCCTGGAGAAACGCCGTCTTGTCCATGGCATGGCACACGCTCTCGATGGCCCACACCACGTCAAATGAGGCATCGGCCAAGCGAGTGTCGCAAAAGTCGCCCACCTCGAAGGTCACCGCTTCAGCCTGACAATGCGCGAGGGCCAGAGCCCGAGCCTGCTCGATCTGTCGCTCGCTAAGCGAGAGTCCAGTTACCTCACAAGCAGTTGCTTGGGCCAGCCAGAGCGCAGAGCCACCGATGCCACAACCCGCGTCGAGTACCTGCTCTCCCGCCTGCACCTTGGCCCAGGCTTGCATCAGGCGATGGGTATTGATCAATGCTTCTCCAAACTGACGTGTCTCAGGCCACCAGAGGCCATAGTGCATGACCCAGTGGCGGTTGAGCTGCCAATGCTGCACGTAGTGCGTGTGGCTCTGCTCGTAATAGGTGGCAATGTCTTGAGAGGTAAACAAGGGGATGAATCATGCAAATGAATAACAAAAGCAATAGCCTTTTTTTGAGGGGCTGATGAGGCACTCTGTGCCGAGACCTCATAGCCCGGGTCGCGCCAATCTGCCGGGGCCAGACTGGCGCGTCCGAAGTCGGGCATCATTTAAAACATCTCCAGGTTGGAGAAGAAGTAGTGAGCTTCGCGCAGGGCGTTTTCGTCAGAGTCGGAGCCGTGCACAGCGTTGCGCTCGATAGACTCGGCGAACTGCTTGCGGATGGTGCCTTCGGCCGCTTCGGCAGGGTTGGTCTTGCCGATCAGCTCCCGGAATTTGGCGACCGCATCGCCCGTGGGTAGTTCTAGAACCATGGGTACGCAGGGACCGCTGGTCATGAAAGCCACCAGATCGTTGAAGAAGGGACGCTCGCGATGCACGTCATAAAAACTACCGGCTTCGCGCTCGTTCATGTGGATCATCTTCATGGCTTTGACGTTGAAGCCTGCGGCGATGATCTGATCGATGATCTTGCCAGCGTATCCTTTGCTTACTGCATCGGGCTTGATGATGGTCAGGGTGAGGGTTCCGCTCATGAGGGATATGGATTAAAACGAATTTGGAATTTACGATTTGAAATAGATAGATTCTCAGGCTAGACGGGGGCTAAGTCAAGGGGACAAAAATAGATCCCCTTTGCTTGTGGGCAAACTTATCACCCCCGCCTGGCGAATCCAATTTTATCCCCAAGGATTGAATTCGTATTTTTGTTTCTCTCAATACATTTCGAACGCATTCATGCAAAAAATAGACGACCTCAAGCCGCTGCTGAGCGAACCACGCCGCATAGCCATTACCACCCACCACAAGCCGGATGGAGACGCCATTGGCTCATCCATGGCCTTGTACCACTACCTTATCAAAAAGGGCCATCGAGTAGATGTGGTGGCTCCTACCGACTATGCAGAGTTTCTCAAATGGCTGATCGACAACGACAAGGTGCTCATAGGGCCGCAAGATTCCGACCGCGCCAACTGGATATTCGAAGGGGCTGATATCATCTTTTGCCTCGATTTCAACTCGCTCAGCCGCATCAACGAGTTTGAGAAGTCGGTGCGCGGGTCCGAAGGCAAAAAAGTCATGATCGACCACCACATGGACCCCGAAGGATTTCACGACTATGCTTTTTGGGACGATACCGCTTCGTCGACCGCCGAGATGGTCTACCGCTTGATCGTGGCCAATGGCGATGAGGCCCTGATCGACCGCCCCCTGGCCGAGGCCATTTACATGGGCGTGCTCACCGATACGGGTTCTTTTCGCTTCACCAACACCTCGCCAGCCGTACACCGCATGGTGGCTCACCTGATGGAGGTAGGGGTGGATGTAAATGCCGCTCACGAAAACATTTTCAACAACGGCAGCCTGGATCGCTTGCGCTTTTTTGGGCATTGCTTCAGCGAATGCCTGACCGTGCGGCCCGAGTTCGAGCTGGGCTACTTCAAGATCACCAAGGAGGTTTTTCGCAAATTCAACGTACGCACGGGCGACACCGAGGGGCTGGTCAATTATGCCCTGAGCATCAAGGGGGTCAACCTCGCGGTGCTGATTTCGGAGCAAGACGACATCACCAAGCTGAGCTTTCGCAGCCGAGCGGGGGTCTCCTCACAAGCTCTAGCCGAGCAGTTTGGCGGCGGAGGCCACTTTTACGCCTCAGGCGGTCGTACCAAGGCCAGCATCGACGATACCGAGAAGCAATTAATCGACCTGCTGGAAGCCCAGCATCAGGAAAAACAAGAAGTGGCTAATAACTCCTAAGCCTTTTGTCATGACTCGATTTCTTCTGCCCGCTTTGCTGTTGGGCTGTATGAGCGTGGGCTGCGGCGAAAGCCAGCCGCAACAGGCCAGCGATCCTCCTGCGGCGGCTCCTCTAGCCGCACCTGAAGCCCACGCTGAGACCAGCGCTACCGCTGATCCTGGCTTGCAGCCGCCTTATCCCCTCGAAGATTCCAGTCAGATCGAATATGTAGAGGGGGTTGGTATCTATTACCTCGAAAAAGGCCATGGCCCCACGCCGCAGCCTGGCAGTCAAGTGCTGATCGACTACCACGGTATGCTCACCGACGGCAGCGTCTTCGATTCGTCTTTCGATGATGAGGGCTACGTAGATTTTAGCCTCGGCAACCTGATTCGAGGCTGGCAAATTGGGCTTACTCAGGTGCCTATCGGCTCTAAGGTAAAGCTGATCATTCCCCCAGAATTGGGTTATGGCAGCCAAGCCCGCCCCAACATTCCCGCCAACAGCACCTTGGTGTTTGATATCGAGCTGGTGAGTACGTATTAGGGGAGACCCAGGCCAGGAAAAAGCTAAAACCCTTCACAGGATCAGATAGCGATTCGCGAATCACGATGGGTGGGCCAGCACAAAAATTGCCAGAGAACCGGGAAAAATCACATTCCCCAGGCAGCACCGACGGAGGGGCTTTCGTCTAGGTGATTGCCTTGGTTGGCCGTGCATGCAGGGGGAGAGGGCTCGCGTCTTAAGCTCACTTGCGATGAGAAAAGCGACCCCTCTACCATAGAACACGGTCGCCTGGCGACTTACCGATGCATCGAAACCTCGATACGTGAACCATACCCGGACCGAGCATGCGGAATGGCTGGCTGCGGCCACTGCGGGTGATGCGCGCGCTCGCAAGGAGTTGTATACCCAGTTTTATGGGTATGCCATGGGGGTAGCCTTGCGCTATGCACGGCATCGACAGGAGGCCGAAGAGATTGTGAACGATGGCTTTTTGAAGGTCTTCGATCGGCTGGGGACTTGTCAAAATCCCGCCGCTTTTAAAGGATGGATGCGCCGTATCATGGTCAATGCTGCCATCGACTACTACCGTCGCTACAAGAAATTTCGGCAGGAAGTAGACGAATCGCCCGCCTCGGATCTTCCCACTAGCGAGCAGGCACTTTCGCAGCTTTCGGCAGAAGATCTGCTCCGGCTGGTGCAGGCTTTACCCGATGCTTATCGCCTGGTGTTCAATCTTTACGCCATCGAAGGCTATTCGCATGAAGAGATCGCTGCCCAAACGGGCATCGCCGCGAGTACCTCCCGGTCCAATCTGACCAAAGCCCGCAGCAAGCTGCGCCAGATGATACAGGCTCAGGGCGACTATTCGTGAACGGCTCTCTCCCTCATTTCTTCAATCCAGAACCCTTCCCACTCGCCGCTATGGATGACAATCAGCTGGACCGACTTTTTCAGCAGGAACTGCAAGACTATGAGGCCTCTTCTCAGGGGGCAGAGGCCAACTGGGAGCGCTTGTGGGGGCGCATGGCCGCTCGTCGGCGTGTAGCAGGGTGGTTCTGGCTGGTCGGCCTGTTGCTGCTCAGCGGCGCGCTAGCACTAGCCTTGACGATGACTGATGGCACTAAAGAGGCAGGCCCCCTCACCGAAAACCTAGCCTCACCCCTATTCCCTCACGGGCAAGGGCCCGCCTCATCGAGCCAAGCTTTTCCTCCCAACCACTCAGCGATAGCTCCGTCCAGTGCTGTTGAGGCTGAAAAAAATACCTCTGCACAAAACCCTCGGGCCGACCTTGCAGAAAAACAGGCCATCGCACTTTTATCAGAGTCTACTCGCCCGGCCCTCACCCGGGGCAAAACCGCGAGTACGCTTGCAACGGAGGTCATCTCCTCGGTCCAGCCAAGCCTGGTCCACCTACCGATGGTCGCCTCGCAGCGCCCCCTGACAGCCATCGATTCGGTCTCTGACCTCGGCGCGATTGGAATAGCCGTGCTGCTGCCACCTCAGATTCAGCCGCAGCCAAGCTCTACCGGGCAGAGGCGCTGGCGCTGGCTGCCACGAATAGGGGTGAGGTTGGGCTGGCAACAGTCGCAGCCTACCGCAAGGTTGATCCAGCCCTGGCCCGTGGGCGTTCGGGCAGTGTTGGTGGAAAAGGGGCCATTCGCTTGGGAGATTGGCCTGCTTCGAGATCGCTATCGCATGGGCACTGATTTTCGCAGCCAGCGACTTCTGTCTTCCAGCGAGTTGGAAGCCGACCCTGCATTGGTCATACCGCCCGGATGGGCGTATGCGCCACCCCCGGATACGCAACTGAGTCGTCGGTTGCGCATCGATGCGCCAGGACTGCTACTTCCGCTGGGGCTGAGGTTTTCTCCGAAGCTATCGAGTCGCTGGCAGCCTTTTGTGCAGGCAGGCATGCTGCTGCGCTATCAATTTGAGCCAAGTATCGTCAGCGAGTACCGTTACGTGGTGCGGGAGGACTCTATTCGTGCTAGCCCTGTCTCCTCGCCGGAAAGCGCTCCCTCCGTGCTGGTCAGTTTTCCTGATAAAGATGCCTACCGCGGCTGGCAACTGAGTGGCTGGCAAGCTACGGCAGGGGTACGCTTGCGTCTGCACCCTCACGTTTCGGCCCAGTTGGAGGGCTACTATCAGCGCCGTCGGGCCTTCGATCTGCCGGAGCAGCCATCCTTTCAGGCCATCGGGATACGGGCTACCTTCTGGTGGGAGCGCTGATCAGTGGCGAATGGTCGCGGGTTTTTGCAACTTGAGGGATCAAACCAATTGCTTATGAGGATTCGCGAGATCACCGCTGAGCTGGAGGCTTGGGCGCCACCTCCAATAGCGGAAAGCTATGACAACGTAGGACTGCTGACCGGGCATCTTGATCAGGAGGCC
>CAYVAP010000349.1:0-5691 GCA_964449365.1 uncultured Bacteroidia bacterium | reverse complement strand
AAAATTTTGACCACCAACGCTTTAAGTAACAGTGAACAATTAACATGGATCAATGAACAGTATAAACCGCTGCTCATCAAGGTATTCGCCTTTCAAAAGGGGGAAGTTATTTTTCTCGCGTTACTAAATTACGAATTGCTGATTACGGCTCGGATCCAGTCCGGGCACCATTTCGAATGCGAAGCAGTAGGGAAGTCAACTTAGTACATGCAACCCCATTGATGGACGAGACTCAACAAATACGCATTGACCAATACCTCAGCGGCGAGATGACCGCTGCCGAGCGCCAGCGCTTCGAGCAGGACCTGGCCCAGGATGCGGCCCTGGCCCAGGAGGTGCAGTTGCAGCGCGACATTGTGGCTGCTTTTAGCGAGCCGGAGGTCGAAGAGCTGGAGGCCAAGCTGGCCCAGATCGTGCAGGCAGGGCGGCAGGAAAGCCGGGCCACGCCTTGGCCTAGCCGCCGTGCCTGGCTGCTGGCCGCCTCGGTGCTGTTGTTGCTGGGGCTGGGCTTCCTGCTGTGGCGCAACGCCGCGCAGCCGCGAACGCCTGAAGAGCTGTATGTGGCGTATGTGGCGTACCCCGAAAGCTTGCTGAGCAGCTCCAGCCTGCGGGCCATCGAGCCGGATACGCCCGCCCAGGCCGATGCCTTTGCGGCGGCCTTGACCCAAATCGATCAACAGTACCGGCAGGGAGCCTACGCCACTGCCTTGCAGCAGCTCGATTCCCTGGCCGGACAGTACCCGCGCTGGCGGGAGGAGCAGGCCGACACCTACTTCTTTTGGCGGGGCCTGTTGCTGCTGCGCCAAGAGCAATATGATGCAGCCCAACAAGCCCTGCCCCAGGTGCAGGCAGGACCGTATGCCGAAGCGGCCGATTGGCACCGGACCTTGCTGCGCTTGCGCGCCGAAGGGCCTACCCCTGCCGTGCGCGAGGCCCTGAGGCGGTTTACGCAGTATGAAAATCCCTATCGGGAGGAGGCAGAGGAGATGTTGGGGGAAGTAGAGTGAAGGCAGTTGGCTCATTCAAAACTGCTAGTGCATTAGTGAAAACTTGCTGGTTTTAGTACTTTACTTCAAGTATTTCCACATGAAAAGATTAATTTTTGGAGAAATACTCTTCTTTTTAGTTATCACATCAGCCTGCGTACACAAAGAAACGAACCATTTGGCCTCAAATGGTGGTGAAAGTGGTGCCTTCGCGGTTGAAAGTAGTGATCGAGACACATCTGAGTTAGCGGAAGAGCGGCAACCGTGGCCCAAACCCACTCAAACTATGTCTGATACGGCTCTGATCGAGCGTCTACGGGACAGCATGTTTCGGCGCAATCGCAATGGCGAAGTGGATTCCGCCTTACAATTGAGCGAAAGGGTACTGGAAACGGCAAAGAACGTTAAGCCGCTCAATGTCAGTCTAGTTCTTAGGGGATTAACTGATCGAGCCTACTTTTTTAGCTCTGCTAAGCAGATGGACCAAGCAATAGCATACATCGAAGAGGGGATAGCTCTCAAGGCTTCATCAGAGATAACCGACAGCGCAGAATTAGGATCATTCCACAACATTGCAGGGATTGTATTTAGGAGAAGTCGCCAGCCCCAGAAGGCCATAGAACACTATCACAAGGCACTCGCCATTCGAAAAGCTGTTTACGGCCCAATAAATTTGGACGTAGCCAAGACCTACAATAACCTAGGCGGACCGCTTTTTAACATGGGAAAGTATTCTCGCGCGATCTTTTTCCGCAAGAAGGCATTAGAAATCAAAGAACAAATCCTCGATTCCACTTCGCTTAGCTTAGCGATCTCACATCACGGTTTGGGTAATACGTATCGGAGGATAGGAGATCATAAGCAAGCCATCTATCACATAGAAAAGTGTATAGGCATACATAGAAGCAGGGAAAACCCTGATTACGCTGAGATCGCTACATTGCTTAATATGCTTGGATTAGTTAAAATGAATATGGGAGATTACAAGTCCTGTATTACATATTTTGATAGCGCAATTTCAATTAATTCTAAAGTAAGAGGGAAGGCTAGACCTTCTCTATTAGCGGTTAACTACAATAATCTCGGAAATGCTTATCGAGAAATAGGAAAGTTGCAAGAGTCGCTTTCTTATCATCACAAATCTCTGTTTATGTCCAAAAGCATCCACGGAGATAGTAGCATCCAGGTATCCCATAGCTATCACAATATAGCTAACATATTTAGCGCCATAGGTGACTATGACAAAGCATTTTCTTACTACCAGAGAGCGGTAGCAGTGAAGAAGTATGTATGGGGAGAGAGTCATTGGGAGCTTGGCATGACTCTCAATAACATTGGTTTTTTAGAGATGAATAACGGAGACTATGACGCAGCAGAGAAATGGTTGAAGAAATCTTTATCGGTTTATGCCAAGACGCTTGGTGAGGAGCATTATGAGGCCGTTTTACCTAATCTGAACATAGGCATTTTATACAGATGCAAATCAGAACACGCAAAATCCAGGTTGCATCTCCATAAGGCACTAGATGTCCAAATAGCAATGAACGGAAGATATGATGATCTAACCTCAGAGATTTTATTTGAGATAGGGAATACTTTTATCGCAGAAGGACGATACGAAAAGGCACTCTTTTATCTTAAGTCATCCCTTACAGCTGCGAGATATCAAGCAGATAGCCCTGACCCGTTTGAACAGGTAAACTCTTTACTTGACTTACAAGAAGTTTTTCATGCATATCATAATTATTACCTTAAAAGAGATCGAGAGGATCCAGGCAACCTGTACCTAGATTCGTTGAAATATAACTTCGAGCGTATGCTTACGGTGGAAGAGAAGCTACAGGAGAATTATACAGCAAAAACTACGCGTCAGCTTTACGCCGGGCAAGCCTTACCTGCCTATGAGGGCGCAATTGATATTTTGCTGCGCATCAACTCACCCACCGAGCTTTCCCGCACCTTCACCCTCGCCGAAAAAACCAAAAGCCGCCAACTAACCGAAAAACTCCAGTTCGACGCCAGCCGCGCCACCTTCGGCCTGCCCGACTCGCTGATTCAGCGCGAGTACGACCTCGATGTGGACATCGCATTTTACGACAGGCAAGCTTTTCAACAGCGCTACGAAACCGATTCCAGCGTGGCACGCGACTCGTTGTTGCAGGCTTACGAAAGCCGCCTATTCGACCTGCGCCGACAGCGCGATACCCTGCGCGAGCTATTCCAAACCCAATACCCTGCCTACCACCGCCTGCGCTACAGCCAGGAGGTGATCAGCCTGGCGGAGGTGCAAGACAGCCTGTTGGGCCAGGCGCACGACGCCCTGGTCGAATACTTCGTCGGCGACAGCAACCTCTTCACCTGGGTGGTGCTACCCGACACCTTTTACATCTGGCAAACCAAGCTCGACTTCCCCCTCGACCAGTGGGTGGCCGACCTGCGCTGCGCCCTGCTGGCCGAGCAGGATACCGCCCTGCGCTGCTCGGCCAGCTATGCTCAGACCGCCCACCAACTCTACCAGCGGCTCTTTGCGTCCGTGGACAGCCTGCTGCCCGCGCAGGCCTCGGTGCTGATCGTGCCCGACGGGGTGCTGGGCTACCTGCCCTTCGAGACCCTGCTGACGGAACCGCCCGCCCAGGGCAGTACCTACGCCGACTACCCCTACCTGCTGCGCGACCACCCGCTCAGCTACGCCTATTCGGCTACCTTACAGCGCGAGATGCAGCGCAAGCAGCACCCACATCCGCCCCGCCGCAATTTGCTAGCCGTGGCCCCGGCCTTTGAAGGCAATCTCACCGCGCAAGACACCGCCCTGCTGGCCAGCCGCTTCATCGACACCGCCGACCGCCGCAACTACCTCACCCCCCTGCGCCACAACGTGGCCGAAGCTCAAACCATCGCTGTACAGCTCGGCGGTGATGTCCTGCTGGGCGCGGAGGCCACTGAGGCGGCCTTTGTGCAGCAAGCGGGCGACTACCGCATTCTCCACCTCTCCACCCACGGCAAGGCCAATGACCGGGCGGGCGACTACTCCTTTTTGGCCTTTCACTACATCGAAGACGACAGTGCCGAGGTGGAAAACGAGTGGCTCTACAACCAGGAGCTGTACAACCTCCAGCTCAACGCCGACCTGGTGGTGCTCTCTGCCTGTGAAACCGGCATCGGTGAGCTACAGCGTGGCGAGGGCATCATCTCCCTGGCGCGGGGCTTCAGTTATGCGGGGGCCAAGAGCCTGGTGACCTCCCTCTGGAATGTCAACGACCGCAGCACCAAGGAGCTGATGGAACGCTTTTACCGCTACCTGGCTGAGGGGAGGCCCAAGCATGAGGCCCTGCGCCAGGCCAAACTCGACTACCTCGACACCCATCCCGCGTACCTGCAATCGCCCTTTTTCTGGGCGGCGTTTATTCCGATTGGGGATATGACTCCAGTGGCCCTGGCTACCAGCGGATATAGGTGGTGGTGGGCAAGTCTGGGGACGCTGCTGTTACTCCTGGGGTGGCTGAGCTACCGACACTGGCGACGCCGCAAGGCTTCGCTCACTCCCTGACGCGTACGCTTTCAGCTTTTCTACCATGCGGCCAAACAGGTTCTTGATGATGTCGTGCACGTACAGGGCGGCTACTCCTGGAGGAAGGCCATAAAGATGGACAAGATGGCTTTCAGGTGTCTTTGGTGCGCTCGTTTTTGGACAAGATGGACAAGATTGGCAAGATTAACAAGATGGCTTTCAGGTGATTATGATTCTGTAAATCCTGAAACCCTGTCTAAATTGATCGATGATGTCTGGTAGCATGAACACTCGAATATAAAAAAGGCAAGCCACTGGTAATCAGTGGCTTGCCTGCAATAATATGTGCCCAGGAGAGGACTCGAACCTCCACGGCCCGAAGGCCACCACCCCCTCAAGATGGCGTGTCTACCAATTTCACCACCTGGGCTTTTCAATAATCATTAAGGAGATTCGACCGATGGAGGTCGACGATGTAGAATTCACGAAGTATGAGAGAAAAAAACAGATTTCAAATTACAGGATATGGCCTGAAACCTGAAATCTGCTACTTTCAATCTTCTGGTGAACCGGCAGGGGCTCGAACCCTGGACCCTCTCATTAAAAGTGAGATGCTCTACCAACTGAGCTACCAGTTCAATAAATACAACTGTGGCGCTTCTTTTTTTGATTGCGAATGCAAAGGTAGTATATTCTCAATGCTTTTGTCAAGCCTGCGGGCAAAAAAATTACAGTTTTTTTACTTCTAGATTTCGGTAGTTACGGAGAAAAACCGACTACGGTTCGTGTACGCGATTTTTTGGAGTGGCCAGCCAGGGATATGCGGAGTTTTTCTTACCTTTACCGAAAACGATTGCGCGAACGATCATTAGGGTCTTAATTGCTTGATCCATAGCTTATCCCCCCGCATACTCACCTTGGCGAAGATTTGCCTGTTGCGTAGATTCGCCTATAACCATAACCGCTATGTCAGTTACTCCCAAGCAACGAGCTTCTGTTTTTACCCTTGAGCAGGTTATTATCAAAAATGAGCAAACCTTCCCCTATGCTACGGGTCAGCTCTCCAAGATCATCCGTGATGTGGTGCTAGCCTCACGCATCATCAACCGCGAAGTGAATAAGGCCGGGTTAGTGGATATCCTAGGTCTGGAGGGCAATGTCAACGTACAGGGGGAAGAGCAGCAAAAGCTCGATGTA
>CAYVAP010000348.1:0-5694 GCA_964449365.1 uncultured Bacteroidia bacterium | reverse complement strand
GGTGATCCCCCAGCCGCTTGCGCGCATCCACGTTGAGCGAAACGATGTGCAACTGCTCGCGCTGCTCGTCGCGCCAATCGGCCTGGAAGAGCCGGTCAAAGCGACTCTCCTCAATGTACTGGTAGGCAGGCAACACACTCAGATGATCATACCAGCCCCCTTCGCGGTGATGCTGCAAGCGATAGCTGGCCAGTACGCGCTGCTGCGGGCCGTAGTACCACTCGGCGTAGCGCAGGCGACCGTCGCGAGTCTGGGTGAGGCGATCATAGCGGGGGATGTCGCTGCTGGTAGAATACTGCACGTTGAGCAAGTGCGAGTGATGCGCATCTGGCACGAAGAGCACTTTTTGTATCAGGTGCCATTGCCGATAGGCGCTGGGGCGCTGCTGTGATGGACGGTCATTGGCCGCGATGCTATCCTGTCCATTGGCCTGGATCACCAAGGAGTCGCGCTGCCCCCATGCTGGATAACGCGGTCGCCAGCGCCCACTACGGAGGTCACCCCAATCGCTGCAAGACAGGCTGGTAAATGTTCCCCAGCGCTCGCCCCCCAGGTGGGCTTCCGCGTGGAGGCTCTTCTCTTGGTTGACCGAGCCATAGCGCACCGACACTTCCCCAGAGTGGCTAGGCTGCCCCGCTGTGCGCAGGTGAGGATCTTTGGTAAAAAAGTGCATGACCCCACCGAGCGCGTCGCTGCCATAAATCACCGCCCCCGGCCCAAACATCAATTCGCTGCGCGCGATGGCGTTGGGATCCAGCGTAATCACATTTTGCAAATGCCCCGAGCGATAGATGGCATTGTTCATGCGCACCCCATCGACCACTAGCAGCACCTTATTGGCTTCGAAGCCACGCAGGTTGGGACTCCCCCCGCCCATCTGACTTTTTTGCACGAAGACGCTACCATCCTGGGCCAGCAGCTCGGCGGTGGTCTGCGGATTGCGAAACTGAGTTTCCCGCGCCGTGATCACCTCGATGCGATGGGGAATGTCTACGGAGCGATCTAGCTGCCGCCCGGCAGTAAAAAGCACCGCTTTGGTATCGTAGCTGCGCAGGTCGAGGTGAATCTGGTACTGCTGTCGCGCCAAAGCTGGCAGCGAGATGCGTCGGGTTTCGTAAGCAGGATGCTGAATGAGCACATACCCAGATTCAGGTAACTGGCCCCCGAGGGGGAAGCGTCCATCCTGATCGGAGCGGCCCGAGAGAAAGAGGGAAGTATCCGCAAAGATCTCCACTTGAGCTCCTGTGACTTCGGTCAAGTGGAGCGGATCGATCAGGGTCAGATAGGGCGGTGGTTGTAGACCTTTGGTCAGTGCGACCGCTATCCATCCCAGGCAAAGTAAAAAAGCTGCGACACGGATCATAGAGCAAATGGGGTCAGGATGTTTGCCTGGCTCAGGCATGAGCGATGCTGCCATATCACAGCCCGTGGCACCCGATTGGTAAGGATAGCCAATATGGCAAACCCTCCGCAGGTATACAAAATGAGCGAAGCCCCCTGCTCAGTAAAATGCGCTGATCGGCTATCGAAGCCAATCAGCGCAGGACGGTGTCGGTGAAAAAAAGCCGATCAGCTTGCTTTGCGCTGCTGCTGATGCAGCATAGCCAAGGAGCGCCCCTGATCGCGCGCAAGTATGCCTTGGGCCAAGGAGATAGGCACCCAAAAATATTCGTAAGCCTGCCCGTCGTCGTCGCCAAACGACTCGACTAGGTGCGTCCAGCGGTTGGCGGGTTCTTCCAGGGATTCTACTTGAAAAACGTGCCGCTCTTCGGAGTGGCGCAGCGAACCTTGGTAATGGACGTAAGTATCGACCTTCTGCAAAAATCGTAGGTGAATCAAGCCTGACTCTTCTTCGATCTCTCTGTACAAGGCCTCTTCTTCTCGCTCGTCTGATTCGATGGTGCCACCCGGTACCTGAATGCCAGCAGAAGCATCGCTCAGATTTTTGAATACCAGCAGCTGCAATACGCCGTCATGATACCGGGTGATGTAAGCCAATACTTTCTTTTTCATAGCCTTTGGGAGTATGCAATATTGGAAATAAGCATCTTGAGGGGATGTGGGCGCACGAACAAAAGAAGGATCAAGAACACACAAAAGCAAGTTGCGAAAACGATTTCGAAGGTTGACTTTTCTAGTCGATTCGCCGGATATTTCAAAAATAGATGAATAAGAAGATGGGTAAGTACGTGATGATCAAGCTATTGAGAAATAGTGTATTTTTTACCTAAACCGTCCCAGTGATTTTTGAAAAGGGGCTGACTTTTGATAGACTTCTCGTCATTTCTACCTCAGACAGCTCCCTTCCTCCCCCTTATCCCGTCGAAGGGAAAACGATTTTCACCTCAACCTGAGCAACCTAACGGCATCATTGTGCTGTCGCATTTTGTCAGGATTCTTCGCATCTTTACTCTTCATCCAACCTACTTTTTCTCATGCGACCATTACTCTATTGGCTCCCCCTGATCCTCATGGCCTGGTCTGTGAGCAGCGGCTGCGTCGATGACCGCTGTGCCACCCGGTCCTGCGAAAATGGAGGCGTGTGCATCGATGGCTTTTGCGATTGCCCCCCAGGCTTTACCGGGACCAATTGCGAGCTCTCCCTCGATCCCTGCGACCGCCAAGCGTGCGACCCCAACCGCAGCAGTAGCTGCGTGAGCAATGGCGAAGAGGCCCGCTGTATTTGCAAAGATGGCTTCGAAGGAGAGCGATGCGCTCAGGCCTGGACCACGAAATGCCTCAGACGCTACGAGGTCGACGAGATCTGCAACGGCACTGATCAGAATTTTTTCTCACAAATCGTGGAGGGGCCCCGCTTCAAGCAACTCACCATCCAAAATTTTCACAACCAAACCTCGGCCATCGAATCGGCTCGCATCGTGGCCGAAATGGTCACCTCCAACGTCGCTAAATACAACGATCAGTTTATGACCTTTGGTAAAGTCGACGGCTCGGTCAACTACCTTGACGACGGCCAACTCGCCCTCAGCTACACCATCATCACCGATACCGATACCCTCGACTGCGTAGCCACCTATAAGCCGCAGTAGACTCGTGGATTGAGTTCGTGATTAGAAAGGCTCAAAGAATAACTTCCCCTTTTTGTTTCACGCAGAGGCGCAGAGGCCCTATGCCCCCCATGGCCCGTTCATCGGCAAAGCCGCGCCCTAATCCCCTCCACTTTTCTTCTTCTCTTTTTCCTTCTTCAACCGCTTAGCTTCGGCCTCGACTTTTTCTTCCAGATCAGCCCTGATCAGGGCCTCGATTTCTTCATCCAGATCGGGCTCAGGGGGGGCTTCATCTGCGTGTACCTCTTCATCCCACTTCTCCTCTATGGCTGGGGTCCACTCAAATTCGCGGTCATACTCCGGATCGCCCATGGTGGGCTCTCGGTCGTCGAAGCGCAACTCCTCAGCAGAGGGCCAAAAGAGATCGCCGTCATAGGTCTCATCAAAAATCAGCTTGAACTCCACCCGGCGGTTCTTGGCCTTATTTTCTTCGGTATCGCTTGGGAAAAAGGGGCGGGTTTCGCCGAAACCCTCCGCCGTGATCCGCGTGGGGTCGATCTCGCCTTTGCGCAGCAGATAATCGCGAATGCGCTGGGCACGCTCCTGCGACAATTCCAGGTTGCGCACTTCAGAGCCATCGGCATCGGTGTGGCCTTCGACCATCAGCTTGAACTGCGGATAGGTTTGCAGAAAGCGCACCAGGTAATCGAGGTTGGGCTTGAGGCGCGCATGTAGCTTGGCGCTGTTGCTCTTGAACTCCAAGCTCTCGAAGGCAAAGGCTTTGCCCGCCTCAAAGGTCTCGGTAATGAGATTGAAGGAGGTATCGCCATCCATGGTGAAACTGCGGTTGATGGTCAGGTAGTCGGCCCCGACGATCACCAATTCGTAGCGACGGTCATCGATCAGGCTGAATTCAAAGTACCCACTATCGCTCAAGCTCTTCGAAAACACCTCTACCCCGCGATCCAGGTCGCGCACCAGCACCTTACCCACCAGGGGATAGCCCGTAACGGAGTCGCGTAGCACCCCTTTGAGAATGGCATTGGCATCGGCGCGCGCCTCCATCGGCATCTTGAAGGAATAAAGGTCGAAATCCTGCTTGACCCGGTCCTGATCTACGTCGCTGGCGTTGGCATAGTAGAGGTACTTGCCATCGCCCGAGATAGAAAAGTACTCCTGACTGCCCGCGTCGTTGATGAGGGGGCCGACGTTGTGCGGCAATTCCCAGCGATCACCCAAAAACCGCGACATAAAGATATCATAGCTACCATAACTGAAGAGATGCCCCGTGGAACTGAAGTACAGGGTGGCGTTGATGCGGTGAAAGTAGGGGGTCGCCTCGTAGTCGGCCGTGTTGATCAGGGGGCCCAGGTTGCGGGCCCGGCCCCAGGTGCCCGAGACCGTGTCGTAGTGCGAGACGTACAGGTCGGTACCCCCATAGCCGCCGTTGCGGTTGGAGGCAAAGTAGAGCATCATCCCGTCGGAGGAGACGTTGGGCTGCGAATCCCAAGCCTCCGAGTTGACCTGAGGCCCCAAGTTGCGCACCTGACTGAAGGTGCCCGAAACCGGATCATAGTCCGCCATGTACAGGTCGCAGCTCCCGTAGCCCTGCAGCTCGGGCGTCTTGGTCACGTACATGGTGGTGTCAAATTGCTTGGAGCGGAAGGTGAACTTCTCCGCCTGATTGACCACCGTGGGCTCGCAGCGGGTAAAAAAGAGCCGCAGCCCATCGGGTGAAAGACAAGCCGAGCCCTCGTTGAAGTCGGTGTTGATGCTGTTGTCAAAGCGCTGCGCCACCTCCCAACTCTGGGTGAAGATGTCATACACCGTGTAGTAAAGGTCCTCGTTTTTTCGTGTGCCTGGCCCTACTGCCTCCGATTCGATCATCCCGCTGGTGTCGCGCCGCGAGGTGAAAATCAGCACCTTGTCTGACACATGCGCAAAGGGCGCATAGTCCGCCGCTGGCGAATTGACGTAGTCTCCCATATTGCGCCGCTCTTGGGGGGGCAAAAAGGTATCCACCCGAGCTGCGACCTCCAGCAATTCGTAGTATTCGTCGATGGTGGTCCACTCACTTTGCCTCGGAGCCAGCAACGAGTCCAGATGCTGGTACGGCAGCGGAAGCGAATCTCTATGGCTGTGCAACTTGGCCAGTTGGTAATACAAAATCGCCAGCGCAGTATCGCCCTGCGACTCCTTGACCCGCCCCAGCAACCACAAGAAACGATAGTCGCGGGTAAAGTTGTCCACCTGAAAGTTGTGAATGTAATTCGAAAGCAGGTCATCCATGTCAGTGAGGTACCCATCGAACTGATCGGGTCGGAGGCTCCTACCTGAGTCTTCCAGGGCTCGGATGCGCTTGTACTGCGCTTTATCGTAGTAGTAGCCTGGTGTGGCCGAGCCCGACAAGCTCACCATGGAGCGCATCACCTTGAGGTCTGCTTGGCTAAGCCCTTCGGGCTCGATCAGCAGGGCCCGAGGCTTGACCAACTGAGGCAGCTCTGCAAAGGGAGGGGTGTCAGAGCCTTGCGCCTGCACCGTATCGATGAGGCCAAGGCCAAGCCAGGCAATCAGCAAGACAAGATTTTGCATGGTAAGGGGTGTCTTGAGAAGTGAATAAAAACACACAAGCTAGTGCCTTCGGAATGAAGTAATTAACCATTCGAAATTCGCATAGAATTCTGAC
>CAYVAP010000347.1:1049-5698 GCA_964449365.1 uncultured Bacteroidia bacterium | reverse complement strand
CAAGATGAGACAAGACGGGACAAGATGGCTTTCAGGTGCTTATGATCCTGTGAATGCCGTGAATCCTGTTTTAATCGATCGATGATGTCCAGTAGTATGAATTAACCATTTGAAATTCGCATAAAACATTGACCAGAAGCACTTTCAATTACGAATTGCTAATTACGAATTTCGAATGCGAAGCACTAGGTTTCCTTTCAACCCTGAATTCCGAACGCCAAACTCACCCCTCGTGAAATACCTCATCGTCGGCCTGGGTAATCCCGGCCCCGAATACACCGATACCCGGCACAATGTCGGCTTCATGGTGATCAAGCGATTGTTGCAGCGCTTTGACACCTTGGCCGCCAGCAAGCGCTACGCCAGTGTGGCCACCGTAAAGCACCGCGCGCGGCAGTTGATACTCGCGATGCCCGCTACCTACATGAACCTCAGCGGCAAGGCCGTGCGCTATTATCTCGATCAGGAACGTATTCCCCTCGAACGCTGCCTTATCATCTACGACGACCTGGCCTTACCCTTCGGACAACTGCGTATGCGCGCCAAAGGCTCTGACGGCGGCCACAACGGCCTCAAGCACATCAATCAATCGCTAGGACGGCAAGACTATCCGCGCCTGCGCATCGGCATTGGCGACGACTTCCCCAAAGGCCGACAGGTAGATTATGTGCTGGAGCCATTCTCCACAGACGAACGGTCTGCTCTGCCCGAGGTCCCGGATCGCAGCGTCGAGGCTGTGCTTTCTTTCATTAGCATCGGTATCGAGCGCACCATGAACGACGTGAACCGTAAAGACTGAGGGTCATTTTTCCCTTTCACCGTCCCGCCATCAACGCGCGCATGGCTTCACAGAGCCACGAGAGGGTCATGGGGTACATGCGATCTTGAGTGAACTGCTTGAGTAATTGCGTGGAGTGGCTGAATTCCCAATGCGCCTCGGGGGAAGGATTGATCCAGACCAGTTGTGGAAAGCGCTCGCGCACCCGCTGCAGCCAGAGTAGACCTGGCTCTTCGTTCCAGTGCTCGACGCTCCCGCCTGCGTGGGTGAGTTCCAGGGGCGACATGCTGGCATCCCCGACGAAGATGACCTTGTAGTCGGACGGATAGCTGTGCAGCAGCTCCCAGGTGGGAATGCGCTGCTCAAAGCGCCGTCGACTGTCGCGCCAAAGGTGCTCATAGAGGCAGTTGTGAAAGTAGTAAGGCTCCAGGTGCTTGAACTCATAACGAGCGGCAGAAAAGAGCTGCTCACAACGATGCACGTAGTCGTCCATGGATCCGCCCACATCGAGCAAAAGCAGCACTTTGACCCGGTTTTGGCGGCTGGGGCGCAAGCGCAGGTCGAGCATGCCTGCGTTGTCAGAGGTGCGGCGAATGGTCTCGTCGAGGTCTAGCTCGGTGGGGCGGCCTTCGCGGGTAAGCTCTCGCAGACGGCGCAGCACCAGCTTGATGTCGCGGGTCTCGAGGTCCAGGTCGTCGCGCAGGTTGCGGTATGAGCGGCGATCCCAGACTTTGCTAGCCTGACCGAGATGCTTAGCGTCCTCGCCAATGCGCATCCCCCCTTCGAAGAGACCTCCCTGACCGTAGGGTGAGCTTCCGCCGTGGCCGATGTAGGTGTCGCCACCAGCGTGCCCCTGCTCCTGATCCTGCATCAATTCCTTGAAGCGAGCAATCAAGGCGTCTAATCCTCCGATTTCTTCCAGGGTACGAATGTCTTCGGGATCGATCAGCCGCTCCAACTCGCTGCGCAGCCATTCTTCGGGGACCTCCTCCCAAAAGGCTTCCTCGCCAAGGCCCGCTTTGCCCCGAAAGTAGCGCCCAAACATCAGATCGAAGGCATCGAGCTGCCCCTCCTCTTTGATCAGCAGGCTGCGACTGAGGAAGTAAAACTCTTCTAGGCTAGGGCCGATGGCTCCCGCCTGTAACCCGCGTAGCAGATCTAGGTATTCTCGCAAGGAGACACGTAAGCCCTGACGCCGCAGAGCTAGAAAAAAATCGACGAACATGAGGAGATCGGACTGGTAAAGAGAAGAAAGGCTATTCGTTATTTTAAATAAGATACGAACTTCCATCCGAAATCTGAGGTAAAAATAAAAAATCGATCCATCTACCGCGCTTTACTTTCACTCTACCTATGCGCCGCTACATACGCCCTATCATCGGAGGGAGCTTATTTTTGCTGGGAGTCGTCTTCATGTTTTTGCCCATGATCCCGCTAGGGTATCTGCTTTTGGGAACCGCCGCCGTAGTACTAGCTCCGCTGTCGCCGCCCTTTCGGCACCTGTTGCAGTGGCTGGAGGAGAGAGATCGGAGTGGCCGGGTCAAATCGGTAGAGAAAAAGGTCAACCGCACAGTGGACCGACTGGAAAAAAGGCCAAAAGATCGCAACGAATCTTGATCCTACCTGCATAGGCTTGGACAGGCAGTTCTATTTTCCGTATTTTTGCGGCATATGTCCGCGATTGCGCCTTACATTGACTACACCCTTCTGACGCCAGGTATCACCCAGGCCGAGATCGAAGCGCTCTGCAAAAAGGCGCGGGTGCTAGGCTACGCGGCAGCATGCGTTTCTCCTTATTTTTTGCCCAGTGCGGCTAGCTACCTCGCAGGATCGTCAGTGAAGCCCTGTACGGTGATTGGGTTTCCGCACGGCCTTCATCACCCAGACAGCAAACTGGCAGAAACCAGACTCATGGTGGAGTACGGGGCCAAGGAGTTAGACATGGTCATCAACCTCAGTGCCCTCCGCTCTGGCGATTGGGATACCTTGCGAATCGAGGTGGCGGGTTTTCAGAAACTTTGTGCTGCGTGGCGCGTAACCAGCAAGGTTATTATAGAAAGTGGCCTACTTGATCGCGATGAGATTCAAAAAATTTGCGATCTATGCGTTGCAGAAGCAGTCAACTTCGTAAAAACCTCTACTGGCTTTGCGGCAGTCGGGGCAGAATTAGACAAAGTGGCTTTCCTGCGTGATATATTGCCTCCCCAGATTCAGATCAAAGCCTCCGGCGGCATTCGCAACTATTCTACCGCGCTTGCTTTTTTAGAAGCAGGGGCTTCTCGCATTGGTACTTCAACCCTCATCGTTGACCCATGATCCTACGCTTCTCATTGCTGATCGCCCTTTTTGCCCCGTTCTCGTCTTTCCTCTCTGCCCAAACAAATGGAAGTGAACCGGGGCGGGCCACCTATTACCAGTATGAACGAGAGGTGGTAAGCGCCTATCGCGACCGGGCCGACTTTGCCCGCCCCGAGCCGAGCCTCCCCAAGCGCGCGCGCCGCGACATCCCTCAGCCCATCAGCTTGGAGCCCTACTTCGGGCCCAATGACACCTACTACATCGACGCCGCCCCGGGTCTCGAAAAGCTGCGGCAGGTTCATATCGAGATCGGTCGTAAAACCACCACCATGGACGGCTATCGCATCATGATTTACTCCGGCAACAGCCGCAACCGGGCCTTGGGGGTCAAAAGTCAACTCCTGGCGATGAACCTCGACCAAAAGCCCTACCTGGAATTCGATTCGCCCAACTTTGTGGTCCGTCTGGGAGATTTCATGGATCGCGAACATGCAATCCTTTTCCTCCGCAACCTTCAGGATCAGTATCCCAGTGCCTTCATCGTACCAGATGAAATCAACATCCCCAAATACGAAGAAACCTTCGACGAAGAAGACCCAATCGTTGATCCTTTCGCCCCCCTCGACGACCATGATTAGGCTTACCTGTATGAAAGAAAATATAGCCGCATGGTGCGGCCACTGAGTGAGCCAATATGAACGGGGGCTGACCAAAGTGCCTGATACCCTTATCCCTTATTTCCATTATACCCCTAGCCGTTCATATAGGTGAGGCAACCCTGAGGACCTTCCATGACGAATGACTGATCACGAATTTCGAATTAAATCCGCTAGCCATCGGAATTCTGATCTCGTCGGTAGCGTCAGATGAGAGGCAATCAATCGTAGATATTGATGGAGGAGCGCTCTATAATGTCTCCATTGTAATAAAGCTTGATTTCGTGCCTGCCAAATGCATAATTTTCACTCTGCTGATAGTCCATACAGACGGCACTGCTACTCCCCTTTTGGTACTCTACCTTGGCTGCGGTGGTATACATCTGCTCTCGGCCATTGAGGATGAACGCTCCGCTGTTTCCTTTATTACTAGAGACCAATTGCCCTCCCGTGGTGCTCATCACCAGATAGATGTACTTGGGGCCATTGTCTACCAGTTGATTCGCTTTTAGGTCGAAGCAAAACTTCAATTGGTCGATCTTTTTCCCATCGATATTCCCCCGAATTTCCTCTTGTGAGCCATCCTGAAGGAGGTTTTACACCTTGAAATTTTCGAGCCAGACCCACGTTTTGTCGTTGAGATCCTCCACCCTCGGTTTGGGGATACCCGCCCCTCGATTGCCGCATTCTGCCAGGGCCTGCTTATAGCTCTCGATCAGGGCCTGAGCCTCACGCAGCATGCTATCGCGCTTGCGCAGGGAGAGAGAGAGGCTGTCGGTATTGCGCGTGAGGTAGGAGATGTCTTGTACCAATACATTGACCCGGTCGCGAGATCGAGCCACCTGCCTAGCTCGGGCTAGGTTTTCGCGCAGGCGGCGGATGGTCTCGGCGTTAAGAGCGCGTTTTTCTTCCAAGCT
>CAYVAP010000347.1:275-1039 GCA_964449365.1 uncultured Bacteroidia bacterium | reverse complement strand
GGATTGGTCCAGTTCGGCGTCTTTTTCGGAATAAACCAGCTCTAGCTCCAAAATTCTCGATTCCAGTTCGAGGATCTCCTGGTTGAGGTCATCAACGATCTCGACCGTCTCCTGTGACCGTTCGCGGTTGCCGATAGGGGGATTTTCGATGAACCAAAAGGCAGCCAAGGTGGCCAGGGCCAGGCCGCCCAGGATGAAGTAGTTGCGATTGAATCGTTGCTCTGCCATGTGATCAGATTTCCGCCGTGAAGCGGTGAGAGAATACGCGCTTGCTAGGTGTTGACCCTAGCTTTTGGTATAATTAGGCTAAGGACAAAGATAAGAATCTGTGGAAAGTTTGCAGTATTTGCCGACTCATCCGTTAGAAATGTTGCATTATTGGGCCGGAATAGTAACGCCCCCAGCCACCAATCATTACAGCCCATGCCGTCAATATCGATCTAATTCGAAGATGAGCACCTGATCCAGCCCTTCTCCGCTGGGCCCTCGGGTAGCTACTAGCAGCCGTCGCCCCTGAGGCGAAAAAGCCGCCGCCGTAACGGTGGTGCGCAGCCTCAAGCTAAGCACCTCGCGCTGATCAGCCAAGCGAAAGACCTTGACTTGCCGATCAAATGAAGCAGTGAGCAAATATTCGCCGTCTGGTGAAAACTGCAAGGCCGAGAGCCAGTTGCGATGCGGATAAAAGCCCCCGATGCGTCTACCACTGCGGGTCTCAAAAAAGGCGATGCGGCCCTGCCGATTGCCAGCCGCGATCTGCTCGCCAT
>CAYVAP010000347.1:0-265 GCA_964449365.1 uncultured Bacteroidia bacterium | reverse complement strand
CCCTCCGTGGACCAGAGCCTGAGCGAGCCATCGTGACTACCAGCAGCCAGATAGCGACCCGTCGGATGATAAGCCAGGCTAAGTACGGTCATGCCTTGGCGAGTCCGCAGCCGGGTACGGGTACTCAGGGTCTGCCCCTCTAACCGAAGCACCTCTCCGCGGCGGGTACCCACCGCTAGCTCACCACCGTCGGGCCGATAGGCCAGCGAACAGATCGAGGCGCAAGGCACAGAGGTAGTCGCCAACTGGGTCTCATCGCGCCGCT
>CAYVAP010000346.1:0-5717 GCA_964449365.1 uncultured Bacteroidia bacterium | reverse complement strand
ATGATCCTGTGAATCTTGAAATTCTGTCTGAGTGGATGATGTCCAGTAGTCTGATTGTAGCGTGGTAAGACACTATCACTTACTGATAACAAGGCCATTCAACAAATCAATAAATCGACCACTCTACCATTCAACCACTTTGAAGTATAGTCTACCTCCCAGTGCGGAGCAAGTAGTTTCCAAAGAAGCTTTGCCTGCGACCTAGGTACTGCGGCTTGAGGTCAAAGTCGAATAAGCCTTCGTGCAGGTCATTGATTTCGGTGAGCGGGGGATATTGGCCACTGCTAGGCGGGGGAACGTAAGGCCCCGGCCAACTGCCGTAGCCAGTGGTGAATTGCCTACTCATTTGCAAGAGGGGATTGAGCATCAATCCCAGCATCACCGTCCAGACGATGCGCCGTTCCCAGCGTCTGCCCTTGATCTGGGCCAGTCGCCATACCTCGCCCATGCTTAGGTGAACGAAAACAGAAAACACCCCACCGATACGGATAAAGCTATCGTTGAAGCGCCCCACCCAGTACCACATCGTCAGCAGCACGATCAGTAAGGCGATATGGCTGAGGCGGATGACCTCGCTGTGATGCCCAAAGCGCCTTTGTCCCCAAAGCACTAGTCCCCCAGTCGGTAGCAGGCTGACCAGTAGAAAGGCCAGCAGAGCCAAAAAATGTGAAGAGGTCGGCATTTCGGCCAGAAACCAACCGCCCTGCTCGATGGGCAGATGCGCCGCATAATAAGGCAACAAGACGCCCAAGGTGGCCACCGAAGCCAGAAAATTGCTGATGTGCCAGATGGCGCGCGTGGGGCGGTAGCACCAACGTACCAGCGCGATCAGCCCGATCGTCGCAGCCACGAACAAGGACCAAAAAGCTAAACTTCCGATGAGTAGCCCCAAGTGTCCCCACTGTGCTCGCTGCCAGGCATCGAGTAGCATGAGGCTGCCCAACCAGGTCGGAAGAAAGTGCTGAGCCCCAATGCTGAGCATCTCATAGCTGCTGCCAAATGATAAGGAAGTATTGCCCATATACATGGCCAACAT
The DNA here is from genome assembly GCA_964449365.1 of uncultured Bacteroidia bacterium. Classification (GTDB taxonomy): domain Bacteria; phylum Bacteroidota; class Bacteroidia; order J057; family J057; genus CAYVAP01. The sequence continues at coordinate 4,681 of CAYVAP010000346.1, read as the reverse complement.
TCCAGGATGGAAGCTCACGCGCAACCATTCTTCTGTGTTGGCTGCGTAAGGAAAAATCTCAATCAGCGCCCACATTGTCCCCGGCCAACCCACCAGCAAGACGCTCACCAGCCAGTAGCCCCACCCTTTCGGTGAGAGCCGCAGCAGCCACAGCAAGCCCAGCCAAAAGCCCAGTGCGGTCCATAGGTAGCTAGCGATCGGGATCACACCGATGCCCAGCCATTTGCCTAGCAAGCCCACGGGTAGATAGTAGCCCATGTAATAGTCCAGAAACACGCTGCCCAGCTCTGGATCCTGATAATGCAGGGGCCAGGGTTGGCGGGCCAGCTCCAGCCAGATGAGATGGTGCTTAAGGTAGTCGAAGTGCTGCCAGCCCAGGCCTCCCACTCCTGAGAAAGCGACCAGAACCAACGCAACTCGCCCTAGCCAGCCGACATATTTGCGATCTATTGCCGGGATCGCAGGGGGAGGCTGCCGCACCAACTGAAAAATTGCACATAGTATAAAAAATAACACTGTTATGGACGCTGGCCAGTGAATCCAGCTCAGTACAAACATCAAATAAGGAAGCAGCAAATACCCCAACGACGCCCAAAGCAAGCCGTCGAATCGAGCCTCAATACGTTCTTGATGTGCCATGCCACAAAGCTAACAAAGTGCGCGAAAAGTTGCTGCTTGGCTACCAATCCTCTTTTACGTTATTTGCCACCCAGCCCATGCCTTCGAATATCAAATCCCGAATCCCGCATTCTCTTTGTCCCACTTCGCCAAAAACCTCCGCTACCTGCGTCAGCAGCGGCAGCTCTCCGAGCATGATTTTGCCCTGATCCTCGATATCTGGGAAGATACCCTCAAGCGCTACGAGCGCGAAAAAGCCGAGCCAGACCTCGACACTCTGCTGCGCATCACCGATGCCTTAGCTTTGCCACTCGATCACCTGCTGCGCCGCGATCTGGCCCTGGAGCAGCAGCGCATAGCCAAGCGCAAGGTCAAGCTCATCCTCTTCGACGTGGATGGGACCCTCACCGATGGCAAGATGTATTACAGCGAAGCCGGTGATCAATTCAAGTGCTTCAACGTCAAAGACGGCATGATCATTCACCGCCTGATCAAGCGGCAGGGTATACAATTTGGGCTGATCAGCTCGGGTGCCACCGAGCAACTGGTCAAGCTCCGGGCAGAAAAATTGGGCGTCCAGCACGTGTACGTGGGCACGCGCCCCAAACTTCAGGTGGTAGACGAGTGGTGCGAGCAACTGAACATCGAGGTGGAACAGATTGCCTTCGTAGGCGACGATCTCAACGATTTGCCTTTGCTCAGAAGGGTAGGGGTCTCGGCTTGTCCTGCCGATGCGGTGGCGCCTGTGCGTCGTGCGGTGCAGTTCGTGCTGAGCCGCCGAGGGGGAGAAGGGTGTATCCGTGAGTTTTTGGAAGAAATACTAGGCTACGATGTAGCCTGAGAGCGGTATGCAAAGAGAAGCTCGTGAGGCAAAGGGCTCGCGAGGCTTTGCATACCGAGCTTGAGAGGCCATTAAAAAATGCCAGGGCATTAGGTATTTAATTGAATATTCATTTTATTTGCAACGCTACATTAGTTAATCCTTTCCAGGGGATCGCTTGCTTCGGCAGGCGATCTTTTTTTTTACCCTTGCAGCAAAGCCATCGGGAGTGATTTCCCCTATTGGGAGGCAAATTCTCGATTTGAGAAAAAAGCCTTCTGGTTTGGAATGATCCAATACGTGGATTAATGGTTATTTCCTGGGATAAACAGTTGACGAATAGGAATTTGACCGAGGAGTGATCCGCATTTTCGCTTTATGGCATAGCTTGTGTTTCATGCATATCATGAAGCGAAACCCACGATTAACCTTGACCCTGGCCCTGCTCTGTGCTTCTTGTTTTATCGCATGTCGAGCGGATGAGATGCGCCCTGAAGCATCTCTGGGCGGCTCCGTGCCCAAGTCTGAAAAGGCACTCAGTGGCCGCCCAAGCGGCTGAATTTACTTTCAATTACTGATTACGAATTTCGAATTACTGATTTCGAATTACGAATGCGAAGCTAAATAGGTAGGAAAAGGGAAAACTCGAAGTCCGGTATAGCCAGGGGAACAAAAGCATGCTACCCATGATCGGAACCCGATGGATCTTCGCTTTGACCATATGATCAAGTATCTTTTGTGGCTGACCGGACTTTTCCCTTTCATATTGATAGATCGACCAATAGAGTTAACGCTTTCCCGTAAAGAAGCTTCACTTCCGCGAGGGAGTGGAGTTTTTTGGTGGATATCAGTTATATCATAGCCAAGTCATAAACGCTGGATTTTTGGTCCTAGCATCATCCCCGCCAGCTTTCCCCTAGCCACCACCTCCCCGGTGTGATTGTACATGCGGGCCGCGACCTTCAGCTTACGCAGGCGAAAGTACAGCTTCTCAGCCTCGACCCAAACCGTCTCGCCGGGGTACACCGGCTGCAAAAAGTCCACTTCACTGGAGGAAAACGCGATCCCCTGTGTCTGCTTGGATGATTGCTCCAGCAAATAAATCCCCAAACCCACTAGCCCGATTTGAGCCATACACTCGATCAGCAGCACACCAGGCGTTATGGGCTGCCCCGGGAAATGCCCTCGGTAAAAGTCGCTTTCTTCGGCCCAGCGATAGCTGCCCTCGATGCGCTGCTCGTTCACAGCCAGGATCTGATCGACGAAGCGAAAGGGCACTTGCTGTGGGATGTGGTCAAGGATCTCTTGCAGAGTCATAGCCATAAATTGCAAGAAAATCTGCTGACTCGCAATCAATCGTGATGATTAGTGGATGTTATTCGAAATTCGAAATTCGTAATTCATCACTCACCATTGAGTGTGCGCAAGGGTGCCTCGCAGGTGCACCCCCTGAGTGGACCATATGAGAGGGCTGGCGAAGCACTAGTGGTTTCGGAATTAAGTAATTAACCATTCGAGATTCGCATAAAATTCTGGCATTAACGCTTTAAATTACGAATTCCTGATCACGAATTTCGAATGCGAAGCACTAGGCACTGTGTGCCAAAGCCCCGTTCATGTAGGTGAGCCTCACCTCAGATTGCTGAACAGATACCTCGCTACCCGCGTGGGTGCTCCCCAAAAGCGATCTTCAGGCGGCTGGCAGGGGCCGCTGAGGTCGTTGCGCTCCACCAGTACCTGTACCGGTACCCAACTGCGGCGGCAGTCGCTGAGGTTGAGCGTCAGCAGCACCGTCTGACTCTGATCAGGGCGGTAAGTAAGAATCATAGCCTCCCCCCCAGGCGTGGCGGTGAAAGCCAGGGGTTCATCGCCCAGCGCGTCGTATAATTGCAAATGCATCGCCCGGGCGGCGGTATCGAGCACCACCACCCGGTAGCACTGTCCTGCCTTGAGGGTCAAAGCTAAATACTCGCCGCTATACATATGGTCGGCCACCCAGAGCGGGCTTTGGCCTTCATCCGTGTAAGCCGCAAACAGCGTGTGGTTGAACTGGCACTGCCCATGTAGAGACAACTGCCCTCCGATCAGGGCCAATACCAGGACGGTCATTCGATGAATTTTCCAGAGCATGAAAATAAAGCTAACTAATGACTCGTAGTTAGCCATTCATCACTGCACGTATGGTCAATCTTTCTGGTTGAGCCATACCAGAGTAAGACCTTAGCTGCAAAAGACCGAGCGCCGAAACTGACGAGCAGTTCCGGCGCAGTGAGATTGATCCGTATACGAGATCTGTAATGGGCAGGGATCAGTAGCAAGTCGCCAAATTTTTCCCCTTGAATTACTTCACCTGATCGACCACGGCTTTGAAGGCTGCGGGGTGATTCATGGCCAGGTCGGCCAACACCTTGCGGTTGAGGTCGATTTGCGAGGCTTTAAGCTTGCCCATCAGGACCGAGTAGCTCATGTCGTGCTGACGAGCGCCAGCGTTGATACGTTGGATCCAGAGCTTACGAAACTCACGCTTGCGCTGCTTGCGGTCGCGGTAGGCATAGAGCCAGCTCTTTTCGATCTGGTTTTTAGCAACAGTCCAGACATTTTTCTTGCGGCCAAAGTACCCTTTGGCGTGCTTCATCATGCGCTTGCGGCGGGCGCGAGAAGCGACAGTATTGACAGAACGAGGCATAGTGACGGAGTGTGTTAAAAGTTAGCGAGTGGAAAGTGAAAAATTGAAAGCCAGGACTGATCATTGACTCATTGAGTGTTTCTCACGGTGCTTTGACCATGGTCCACTGATCACTGACCTACCAGTTCAGCATGTCATTGACACGGTTCTCATCGCACTTCTCCACGATCGCCCACTTACCCAGACGTAGCTTACGCTTCTTCGTCTTTTTCGTCAGAATGTGGTTCTTGAAGGCATGCTTCCGCTTAATCTTTCCAGAGGCGGTTTTCCGAAAACGCTTAGCGGCCCCTGAATTGCTCTTAACTTTGGGCATGACTGATGATTAATGGTGAAAATTGAGGTGCAAACTTACGCTTTCTCAGCTGAGAATCCTAAAGGATGATGCAAAATATCACTTTTAGTCACGCGAGGAAAACCACTTCCCTGATTCGGTCAGGGATTTCGTTCCAGATCAAGGAGGGATAGTGAGATGGTGATATGGTGAGATAGTGAGATAGTGAGATAGTGAGATAGTGAGATAGTGAGATGGTGAGATGGTGAGATCCTGAGACTTTGGG
>CAYVAP010000345.1:0-5732 GCA_964449365.1 uncultured Bacteroidia bacterium | reverse complement strand
AGGGCAAGGATGTGATGGTGCAGGCGGTGTAGGATTGCGTACAGCGCGAGGCGCTGATTGACGCTCATATATACAGGTCATGAGGCGAAGTAGCTAATAGAACGAGTTAGAAGTTTGTGGTCATTCGTTCGTAGCTGAAAGTGCTGATGGACCGCCGTTTAGGACTCAGCTAAGAGGGCCCTCAAAACGGATACCCAATCGCCACCACCAGCCGCAAGTTATCGCGGTCGCTGAGCCAGGGCCAATAAAAAGGCTGCATCTCATCCAGCACCCAGCGCTCACCCGCTGGTCGATCGGGGCGACGCAGCGGCGTGGCAATGTCCAGACGCAGCACAAAGAAGTCCATGTCTAGGCGCAAGCCAAAGCCTGCCCCCAGCGCCGTCTGGCTGAGGAATCGATCCACCTGAAAGACCCCCTGCTCACGGCGCAGGGCTTCCGCTGGGCCCAAGTCTTGATCGCCGCTGATCGGCAGCAGCCACACGTTGCCCGCGTCAGCAAAAAGGGCCCCTTTGAGATAGCTGATCATCGGAAAGCGATACTCCACGTTGGCCTCGATCAGCATGTCGCCCGTTTGGTCGACGAAGCCAATTTCATCCTGCCGCTCGGCCGCGCGGAAACTGCCCGGCCCCACCGTACGCAGACCAAAGGCCCGCAGGCTTACCGGCCCGCCGATAAAAAACTGCTTCAGGTAGGGCAGCACCTGCGAATTGCCGTAGGGCACCCCTACCCCACCCGATAGCCGCCCGATCAAGGTCTGCTCTTTGCCAAGCCGGAAGTAGCTCCGATAATCCAGCTCTACGCGGCTAAACTGGGCAAAAGGCCGCCCAAACATCTCGTAGGCACCGTCCTTACTGCCTAGCAGGGCGCGGTAGCCCACCCACAGCAGGTTGCCCGAAAAGCTTAACCCGCCTCGAAAATAGTGATAGAACTGGCCCATGCCCTTAGGCTGCTCTTGGTAGGTGTAGCTATACTGCGGCCCCAGGATCAGCACGTCAGAAAAGCTGCTTTGCAAAAAGGGATTGGTCCGCAGCAGGGAGTCGAAGTCGTTGCTACTGCTCAGCAGGTCGATCGCCAACAGCGAAAAGGGCGTCAGCTCGTGCTGCTTGGCCTGGCTCTCTTTCCACTGATAGCCAAAACTGGCCCCACCACTACCCAAGGTGTAAAAGCCAATGCGCTGCTGATAGCCATAATTGGCTGAGATACGCGTCTGCGGCAAGTAGTAGCGCGACACATTTTGCAGGTCAAAAGGCGTCAAAAAGCGCGGAATGAACAGATCGACCCTTGCGCTGAGGTCCACCGTATTGATGATACTGGTGGTATCGCCCGGCTGGAAGACCGCGCTCCCGTTGAGGTTGGCATTGAAACGCTCGCCGCCGCGCAATAGGTTTTGATGCGAGTAGTTGAAAGAGAGATTGGTGCCATAGCCACTGAACAGCCCCGTACGCGTATCGGCTTCCAGGTCAATACCGATTTCCTGCATGCGCTTGGGGGTAAGATAGACCTGCGCCACCAGCGAATCGGTGTCGGCCGTATCAGGATCAGGACGATACTTGAGGTTGACGAATTTGTAAGTGCCCAAATCCTGCAAGTGCCGCAGGGTATAGGCATGTGCTTTCTGCGAATAGCGCTCGCCGGGGCGCAAGAGGATATTGTCGCGCAGCACCTCGGGGCGCACCTTGGAGGTCGGCTGGGTGAAGGTTAGGCCCACGCGGTCATACAGGCTGTCGCCTGCTTGGGCAGGCTGCGCGTCGAGGGTGTAGTCGGGATAAATCAGCACCTGGCGCAGGTAATAGCGATGATGCTTCGTAGAATCGCTCGGATCGCTCACCCATAGCCGCGCCCGTACCTCTCGCTTGCCGCTGAGGGTATCGAGGGTGTAGTAGAGGTAGGCCGGAAAAAAATTGGCGAAGCCCTCCTGCCGCAAGGCCCCGGTGAGGCGACCGCGCTCAGCTTCGAGCGCATTGAGCCGATAGGGATCGCCCGGCTGGATGAGGCTGTTTTTCTTTTGGTAAGCAATCACCCCTCGCGCTGGGTCCCCGTCGCTATAGCCGGGATACACCACCTCCCCAAAGTGGTAGCGCCCTTGGGTCTCGACCACGTAGCGCACGCTGGCCTCGGCCTTTCGCTTCGCACGATCGACCTCCACCTGAATCTGGCTATGAAAGTACCCCCGGTCCTGCAAATACTTGCGCATGCGCAGGGTGTTGCGCCGCGCCCGAGCGGTATCGAGCAGCACCGGAGCCTGGCCGTATTTTTCCTTCAGCTTGGCCCCCAAACCATCGGGCTTTTTCTGACCAAACTTCTGGTAGATCCACAGCTTGGGTCGCAGCCCCAGCACTTCGCCATTCGGATCGGGCTTAATCATCTCCTCCAAGGCATACTGCACCTGACTGAGCTTATCGATCTCTTCGGGTTGGGCAAATTCGATCTCAGCGCCAGTATAGAGCACCTCGCCCTCGGCCAAGCGTTGCGTGGTACCGCAACTGCTAAGGAAGAAGAGACCAGCCACAGACCAGAGAACAAAATAGAGATATCGCATGGAAGAGATAAATTCGAGATTCGGAATTCAACAAGCACAATGGGCGCTTCAAAGGTTTGCGCGGAAAAAGCCTCTCGCGGAGCGCGCCAAGCGAACTCTCTAGCTGTGCTCATGAGGCTTTGCAAGCAGAACCACACACCCAAGCCCCGCGTCCTTGCGCCCCCCGCGAGAACCCCAAAAAGCCTCTCGCGGAGCGCGCGGAGTACGCCAAGCCAGACCTCCTTTGCTCGTGAGGCTTTGTAAGCCGAAACGAGCGTCCCCAGCCCTCACTCAAAAGACCGCCGGAACGACGCCCCCGCCCCGGTTTTCACCGCCGTGTTGCCCGCCCCACTCAGCGGATCATCCGCATCGCTCTTGCGGAACACCCGCAGGTTGTAGCGGCCATCCTCGGTGAGGCGATAGCGCAGCACGAAGTTACCCGTGATCTGGGTCAGCTCCGAATCATCCGCATTGCTAAGGGAACTGCTCTCCACCCCGATTTCCGTCCCCACGCTCACCGTCAGCCGCTCGTTAAAAAGTTGTCGCGAGAGCCCTACCTCCAGTTGGGAGAGCGTATTTTGCTCGTCATAGCTCGATTGGTACGACTCCAGGTTGATATCGACCTGTACCCCCTGCACGTACTTGTCGGCCAGGGTGTTGAGCTGGCTGTTGAGGAAGCTGCTCACACTGGAGACGGCCACCCCTTCCAGGCCAGTACCCCCGCCCGAAGAGCCCGTACCCACAAAGCCCCCCAGCAGCAGCAGGCCAAAGACCTGCTGGTTCAATTCTGACTCATTCTGGCGAAGCTGCGCCAGCTTGCGGCTCACCGCCGAGCTGACCACACTGCCCTGCTCCTGCTCGGGCACCTGCACGTCGAAGCTCAACTCGGGCGAGAAAAACTCGCCCTTGATGTTCATCAGCACCTGTACGTCGGTGCGGCGCTTAGCCTCCTGCGCCACTGCGCCGTTGGGGTCGGCCAGCTCATTGCGAATCAGGTCATAGGTCGCCGTGCGCGCGGTGTAGATGGCCGTCAAGTCCATGGTGCCTTCGTAGATATCGCCCGGAAAAACGATGCGGCTACCCGGCTTCACCTCGAACTCCTTGGTGACGATCCCCTCGTAGCTGAAGCGATAGTCGCCTTTTTTGATTTCGTAGCTGCCTAGCAAGGAAACATCCCCTGCGGGACTGATGCCCATGGTGAGCAGAGCCTCGCCCTGAAGGTTGACCTTGTCACCCGTTAGCGGGTCGATCACGTAGGTCAATTTCGTCTCGGGCGTTACCTCCAGCCGCAGGTCCAGGGTCAGCCCCTCCACCTGCGCCTGGTAGCGCTGCTGCGCCTCCACCGAGTCGGAGGACAATTTTTCTCCGAATTGCTCTGGCTGCACAAACAGCACGTAGTCCTCCTGAATCACCGCCTCCTCGTCTTCGGGCGTGAGCACGGTCAGCTTGGTGCCCGGCAGTGTGCGAGCATCCGCCGCCACCTTGGTGTCTTCCGGCGTGCCGGTGATGCGGGCGGTGAGGTCGAGCAGCATACTGCCGTAGAAAAGGTCGTTTTCGCCCGCCTTGGTGTCGAGAAAAGAAAACTCATCGGTGCTGAAATTCAAGTCTAGCTGGAGCTTGTCGAAATATTCGTGCCGAATGATCCCGTCCAGCACCGCCTGTCGGCCCAGCGTATCTGTCAGGGTAAAGTCATCAAAGCGAATCTCGGTCGGGCTAAGCTCGATGCGCTCTTCAGGGAACTGGTAGTACACCCCCAGATAATCGATGCGGCTAGCCGCCTCCTGCAAGGCCACGTAGCCATCGATGTCGGGCTGATTGGCGCTGCCGGTGATGTCGATCTTGCCGACCAACTTACCACTGCTGCGGCTCAGCACCCCTTCGGTGAAAGGCCGCAGCAGCTTCAATTGAATCTGCTCCAGGTCGAGGTTGAGGTCGATCTGCTCGCTGCTCAGGCCGTAGTTGCCCGCGACCGCAAACTGCGTGTTGCCGCGCATGCGGCTCTCGATAGTTACCCGCTCTCCATCGGGCGTTACGCCCGCCTGAATCTCCCAATCGCCGATACGCTCCTCATTCAGCTCGATTTGCCCGATGGTCAAGTCAGCCGTGTAGTAGCCGCCGGTGTCCAGGCCGATCAGGTTGGCCTGCCCGTCGATCTGTCCGCGCAGGTCGTAGTCGGTGAACTCGGCGATTTCGAAGAGGGGCTTGAGCAAAAAGCCCTGAAAGGCGATGCGCAGGCTGTCGAGGGTGTTGCCGTCGATGGCTAGGCGCTGCTGTTCGCGGCTCAGGGTCAGGTGCTGAATGGATGTACGATTGGTGTCGAGTAAGATCTCATTGGCCGGGTCAAGGTCCCAGCGTTGGTGGTTGAGGAAAAAGCTATCAGCCAGCGCCAGGCGATAGGCCTCGCCTTGACGGGTCATGCGCCCGGCCAGGCCCAGCAGGCGCGGCAGGGTGTCGCGGGCCACCGCTACGTCGAAGCCAAGGGCCTTCTGGCCCAGTCGCAGCGCCACCGAAGGGTTGAGGGGCGAAAGGTCTCCGCTGCGAAAGCTGTCCATGCGCACCGTGAGGGTGAGCTGCTCGGCGTTATTGGCCCAATTGACCTGTACGCTGTCGCTGCGTAAGCCGCCATAGACAAAACTCGGCAGCATCAGCCTCCCACTCAGTTGGCGGCCCTCGCTGTCGAAATAGAACTGAAGGGCCAGGGTGTCGAACTCAGTCAGGTCTGGCTCGAAGAGGCGAATCAGCCAATTGGGGCGGCTCAGTTCCAGGGTAAGGACCAGGTCCTGCGGGCGCGCGATGCTGTCCTGGGGCGGGGTGAGGCTATCGGGTACCGCATTCTTGACTGGAAAATAGCTGTCCACCAAGTCCAGCATAGCCGTGCTAAGCAGATCGACCTGAAAATCGCCCTTCAAGTCTAGCCGGGCGATCTGCGAGCGCAGCATGAGCTGCCGCTGTTGGCCTTGGTTGGCGGCGATCAGGCGCAGGGTATCTTCGTGGTAATGGCGCTGGTTATGGCTGAGGTTGAGATTTTGCAGGTCAAAGGTGCCAAGCAGGTTATCGACGTTGTCGCCCACGAGATCGGCTTTCAGGTCGGTACTCAGGGCCAGTTCGTTTTCGCTCAGGCGCAGGTTTTTTAGGTTGATGGTGTCGAGCGCCGCCTGAAAGCGCAGCCGGGGCAGGCTGTCGTCGACGTTCACTTCGCCGTCGAAATCGAGGC
>CAYVAP010000344.1:0-5752 GCA_964449365.1 uncultured Bacteroidia bacterium | reverse complement strand
TCAGCGAAGTGCATGATGTCTTCGCCCTCTTGCCCCACGAAGCCCAGCACGAAGGGGCCAATCACGATGCCCGCGATCAGGTAGCCCAACACCGAGCCCATGCCCAGCCGCTTGGCGATGGGCACACAGAGGATGGCGGCCGCGAGGTAGACCACCCCTTCCATCAGTAGCGTTCCGGTCATGTTTGTAGAGTCTTGACGTATTCGAGGTAATCGTTGACGAATTCGTGCTGTGCCCACTGCTCGGGGTCTAGTTCATCGGCCATCAGCAGGCGAATGAACCGACTGTATTCCATGCCAAAGAGGTCGCACTGATCGACGCTGAAACGGTGGGTACCCTGCAAAGCGTAGGGCGGCAGGTAGCGCATGTGGCACAGGTGGGCCGTTTGCTCAGAGGGCCGGAAAAACTCCGCGATGGTGTAGCGGTTGCGGCCCTGGGCATGGTAACGGTCGCGCCCGCCCCCCGAGCTGAAGGTGTGAAAGAGCCATTTGTCGCGTAGGGCCTTGCCACCTGGCCCGTAGGCCCAGCCATATGCCAGCACCAGATCGATCCACTGCTTGAGCAAGGGCGGCACGCTGTACCAATACATCGGATGCTGCCAGATGACGACATCATGGGCTTCGAGCAGGGCCTGCTCTTGCTCGACATTGATCTGAAAATCAGGATACAATTCGTAGAGGTCGCGCACCGTCAGGCGCTCATCTCGGGGCAAATAGCGCAACAGCGCCGCCTGGGCACGCGATTGCTCCAAGCGGGGGTGGGCAAAAACGATCAGTACGTTGGCCATGGCATTTCGCAGGAGGTTGCAAAAAACAGATGAAAGGTAATCAACCTTACGAAGAGGGGAAAGGTTATTTCAGCTTTTGCCGGACTTCTTGCACCGCTTTGCGAAACGATCGGCTTGCTGGCATCAAGGCTGAGGCCCGCTCGTAGTAGCGCAGCGCGGTGGTCAGGTCGCCGTTGCGCTCGTAGATCGAGCCGAGCATGAAGTGAGGCTTGGCGTAGCTGCTGTCCAGGGCCGCAGCCTGCTCGAAGTCGGCCAGGGCCTCGTTCATGCGCCCTTCGCCAAGAAAGTAAGACAGGCCCCGGTGGTAGTAGGCTTTGGCAAAGCTGCTGTCGTTGTTGACCGCCACGGTGAAAGACAGCACCGCCTCATTGAGGTGTGTGCGAAACGACTCCTCGAAGCGGCCATCGTTGAGGGCCAGGGCCCGGTTGAGGTGGTAGATACCGCGCTGATAGCGTCCCAACGGATGCCCCGGCGAATAGCGCATCAGGATGTCATTGTACTTCAGGGCTTCCTCCTGACTTTGGTAGTGGTCGAGGTAGAGATCGTAGAGGCGGGTGAGGGACTTAGCAAAAGCAGAATCGATGCCCAGCGACTGTTTGTAGAGCTTGGCGGCCTCGCCGTAGCGTCCCTGGCTTTCTTCGAGCAGCCCTTGGGCAAAAATGTACTGCGGATCGTAGGCGTTCAGGCGGGCAGCCCGCTTGTAAGCCTCCATGGCCAAGCCATATTTACCCTGCAAAAAGTAGATCTGCCCCATCTGATAAGGTACCTCAGGATTTTTGGTACCCAGCGAATCGGCCTTGCGCAGCGAGCGCATGGCCTGGGCCGTGTCATCCATCACGTAGGCCAAAAAGCCACGCCAATACCGCAAGTCTGGCCCGGTGGGATAGCGGCGAATGGCCTCCTCAATGTCGGACACAGCCTTTTCCATGCTGTCCATCTGAAAATACAGCTCCGAACGCTGCTGATACAGGGCGTAGTCCTGCGGTTTTTGTTCGATTTGCAGGTTGAGCGCGTTGAGCATCACCTCGGGCGTTTGTGGCACCGAGTCGACGCGGGTAGCACGGCTCTCGGCTGCCCCCGAGCGACTACCCTCATCGGTAGGAGACTGACAGGCCATGAGGGCCAGCGAGAGCGCGATCAAGCAAGGAAAAATAGAGCGTAGCATAGAAAGGTAGGACCCAAAAAGTATCGTTGTGTAAGAAAAGTTACGTAAAGTACGCAAGTCCATGCTGTGCATCCAAATGGGTTGCCCCTATGGCATCACATGCCCCATTCACATGGGTAAGGTACTGTGTGCCGCAACCATCCCGCCTTGCTTCGTCATAAATTGCCGAAAATTGTAGGGTCCAGCTTGGCATGAAAATCGTACCTTTCGAAGGTAGACCTCAAATTCATCTTTCCGCATGAAATTGCCACGCTTCCTGTCTTTGGCTTTGAAGTGGCTGGGACGCATCGCCCTGGCTGCCTCGACGGCCTTTTTGCTGCTGATTGGTCTTCTGTTTTGGCAACAGGAGGCGGTGGTTCAGCAAGCTTTGGCCTACGCCAACGCATCGCTGCCGAGCCAGGTGACCCTGGCGGGCAGCCACATTTCGCCCTTTGCCAATTTTCCCTACATCTCCATCGACCTGGAAGGCGTCAAGGTGTATGAAACCAAAGACACGGCTCAAGCGCCACTAGCGGAGGTGGCAGATGTCTACCTGGGCTTCGATCTGTGGACCATCCTCGATGGGCAGTACCAAGTCAAGGCCATTACCCTGAAAAACGGCACCCTCAAGGTGATTCAGCATCCGGATGGCAGCTTCAACTGGCTAAAGGCTCTGGGCGAGACCGATACCACCGCTACCGACGAAGCGGAGGCGGCTCCCTTCAAGCTGGACCTAAAGCGCATCGAGCTGCGCCACCTCGACCTGCACAAAATCAGCGAAGTTACCAATACCGACGTGGATGCCTACGTGGATCGCGCCATGGTGCGCGTGGCTATGGACGGCGCGCAGACGCACCTCTCTCTCGATAGCCGCTTTGAGATGAACTTGATATTAGACGGTGATACCACTTACCTCAAGCATAAGCATGTGTCAGTGAAGACCGAGGTCGATTACGACGGCGAGCAGCAGCGGGTGGTGATGGCCCCCTCGGAGCTGAAACTGGAAGGGGCGGCATTTCAAATCGAAGGATCGGTGGACCTGGCTGATGCTCCCTACCTAGACCTCAAACTGGCGGGGACCAAGCCCAACTTTGACCTGCTGATCGCTTTTGCGCCCGACGACCTGATCCCTACCTTGCGGCAGTATGATAACCGCGGGGAGGTCTTTTTCGAAGCCGAAGTGCGAGGCTCCATCGCCGAGGGAGCCATACCGGGGGTGGAAGCTCGCTTTGGCTGCGCCAAGGGCCTGATCAAAAATAACCAGAGCAACCGCTCGCTGCAGGACATGGGCTTCGAAGGCTACCTGCACATCGCCGAAAATGGACGCTTGGAAGAGATGGAGTTTGGCCTGCGCGACTTCCGGGCCAAGCCCGAAACGGGTACGTTTTCTGGCGACCTCAGGGTGCGTAACTTTGCTTCGCCGGATATCGAGCTGCAACTGCGCTCGCAGTTCGACCTCAACTTCCTGGTGGACTTCTTCAACCTCGAAGGGCTGAGCGACCTCTCCGGCTCGGTAGGGCTGACCATGAATTTTCACGACATCATCAACCTCGATCAGCCCGAAAAAAGCATCGAGCGGCTCAATGAATCTTACTTCACGGAGGTGGAAATCCGCGATCTGAGCTTTAAGTCGGAAGCCTTTTACCTACCCATCGAGGGGCTCAACGTGATCGGCCATATCGAGGGGCACCAGGCTATGCTCGACACGCTCAGTGGCCGGGTGGGTGGCTCGGATCTGTTTATGACAGGGCGCATCAGCGACTTGCCGGCCATTATTCACCACACCAAAGACAGCGTGTGGGTGGACATGAAATTGCGGTCAGACTTGCTCGACCTGGCCGAGCTAACTTACGACGATTCGCTGCAAGCCCCGGCAGTGGATGAGCAAATCCGCGACCTGCGGCTAGCCCTGAGCTTCACCAGCTCGGCCTTCGCCTTCACCGAATCGCCGAATCTGCCGATCGGGGAGTTTTTCATCCGCGAGCTGTACGCCGACTTGCAGCACTATCCCCACCAACTACACGACTTTCACGCCGATGTACTCATCGAGGAAGAAGACCTACGGCTGATCGATTTTTCGGGCGAATTGGACAGCAGCGATTTCCACTTCACCGGGCGGCTCACCCACTATGACCGCTGGATGGCCGACAGCCTCAACGGCGACACCGATTTGGAATTTGACCTCAGCTCCCGGCGCTTGCGCCTGGAGGACTTGCTGGTGTACCAGGGCGAAAACTACGTGCCCGAGGATTACCGCCACGAGGACGTCCGCAACCTGGCCCTGCGGGGCCGCAGTGCGCTGCATTTTCAGGCCAATGAGCTCCGCTCTATCGACCTGTACCTCGACGAGCTGGCGGGCAAGATGCAACTGCACGATGCGAGCTTCGAAGGTTTTCAGGGCCGCCTGCATTTCGAAGACGAGCACCTCACGGCGGAGAATTTCCGTGGGCGCATCGGGGCCAGTGACTTTGGCGTGGACCTGTACTGGTACCTGGGCGACAATCCGCAGTTGCGCAAAGAAGATCACCGCGTGGCGCTGCGCGCGCAGCGCCTGAACCTCAACCAGCTATTGGCCTGGAACGAGCCGCCGGGAGGAGCTGCGACCCTCCCCGACAGCGCAGTCGATCACGACGCGGCTTTTAGCCTCTTCGATCTGCCCTTTTGGGACATGACGGTGCGCGCCGACATTGACCACCTCAGCTACCACAGCTACCAGATTGACGACCTGCATGCGGCCCTGCGCATGAGCGAAACGCGCTTTCTGCACCTCGATACCTGCCACATGCGGGTGGCCGATGGGCGTTTCGACATCAAAGGCTACTTCGACGCTACCGACTCCGCCAACATTTATTTGCTGCCGGAGATCAAGGCTCAGCATGTGGATTTGGATCAGTTCATGGTCAAGTTTGACAACTTTGGGCAGGACTATCTGGTGTCGGACAACCTGCACGGCTACGTCAACTGCGACCTCAGCGGCAAACTGCACCTGCACCATGACCTTACCCCGATGCTGGAGGCCTCGGAGCTAGACATCGACCTGGAGGTGCTACAAGGGCGGCTCGACCACTACGAGCCGATGAGTTACCTGGCCGATTATTTTGCCGATAAAAACCTCAACCGCATTCGCTTCGACACCCTACGCAACACCTTCCGCCTGCGCGACAACGTGCTGACCATCCCGGCCATGGCCATCCACTCTTCGCTAGGCTTCCTGGAGCTGTGGGGCACTCAGAGCCTGGCCGACGACTTTGCCATGGATCTCTCGGTCAAGATTCCACTCTCGCTGGTCAAAGGCGCGGTCTTCAGCAAGCTCTTCAAACGCAAGCGCGAGGAAGTAGATCCCGAGCAGGAGGACGCCATCGTCTATCCCGACCCGGACAAAAAGGTGGGCTATACCTACGTACAACTGCTCACTCAGGGAGATGACTATGAGGTGAAGCTGCTGAAGAAGGGGCAGATGCCGGAGTAAGCGGTATGACACATGTGCGGAAGAGTTCGTTGAGGTTACCCAGGTAAAAAATGGCTGACTATTCCGTTTTGGGGGGGATATACCCCCATTTATAAAGCTCTGATTATCAGAGAAAACGCTTTATGATAAGTTGCCAGTCACCCCCTGTGTCTCCCTCCAGGGAGATCCCTCCTTCAGTTGAGCGAAGCTCAACCCTGCCTGAAGGCCCCTGGAGAGGGTTACAGGGATAAAAAGAGCCGCAGAAACCCGCCCTCGAAAACGGAATGGTCAGGAGAGTTCGGAGTTGAGAGTTCGGAGTTGAAAGTACATTTAGCCGCTTGGGCGGCCACTGAGTGAGCCAATATGTGGGGGG
>CAYVAP010000343.1:0-5759 GCA_964449365.1 uncultured Bacteroidia bacterium | reverse complement strand
GGACATCAAATCGTAGCTACACCCCATTGATCCATGTTAATTGTTCACTGTTACTAGGACGACTGAGACGAGGAGGAGACGGAGGTTGCATCTTGGCTCGCGCCTGGCTTGGAAATCTGCTCGCGGAGTGGTAGCAGCACTGTGAAGGTGCTGCCTTTGCCTGGCTCGCTTTCTAGCTGAATATGGCCATGGTTACGCTGCAAAACATCTCGACTTAGAATCAGCCCCAGGCCCGTACCTCGCTCACGCGCGGTGCCCAGGCTGGAATACGGCTGCTCGGGCCGGAATAGCTTTGCCTGCACCTCCTCACTGATGCCAATGCCCTGATCCTTTACCATCAGGAGGGCATAGTTTTCGGTCTCATCACCTTCTACGCGGATTACGTCTCCGCGCAAGCTATACTTGATCGCGTTTTCGAGTAAATTTCGCATCACCAACTGCATGGTATCAGGGTCGGCCCAAGCCCGCAAGGTAACGGGGACCTTGTTGCTGATGATCACTCCTTTTTTCTCGGCGTTGTGTTCCAGGTAATGGAGGCTTTGCTCTACCAGGTCATGTAGATTGAGATAGGTTGGCGAGAGGGAAATCTCTTCCGACTGTCCCTGGGCCCAATAGAGCAGATTGTCGAGCAGGTTGCCTGCGTTGCGGGCCCGCTGCTCCAGTTCGCGGGTCAGCATGACCTGCTCCCGCTTGCTGAGATTGCCCTCGTTGATGAGCGACAGGGCATGTTGCAGAAAGTGTAGCGGATAGCGGAAGTCGTGCCCCAGGATGGAAAACCATTGATCCTTGGTGCGGTTGAGAGTTTCAAGTTCTTCCTTTTGCTTTTCGGTTTCTGCCTTTTGGCGCAAAAGCTGCTCATTGGCATTGCGCTTGGCCAGATTGAGGCGATAGAGCACGGCAAGCCCTGCACCGAGCAGCAGGAGCAACAACACACCCCCGCCAAAAATGAGGCGTTGGTTATGGATGGTGGTTTGTTGTGCTGCCAGGCGCATATCTGTCAGCTCTTTCTCTTTTTGCAATAGCTCTGCTTCCTGGCGATTTTGCTCGGTCTGATAGCGAATTTCCAGCTCGGCGATTTGTCGGCTTCGGGTATCGTTGTAGACACTGTCTTTGAGGGTCGCGTAGCGATCGTACCAATGGAGAGCTGATTGATAGCGCCCTCGCAAGGAGTCGATCTCAGCCAGCAGCAGATAGCTACTCATCACGTAATCGCGCGCGTGCAGGCTACGGGCCAGCTCCAGCCCTTCTGAGATGAGTTTTTCGGCGGTCGAAAATTGTCGTGCGGCCTTGTAGACCCCTGCCAGCCTTAGCAGGTTGGAAGCAACTCCCTGTCGATTATCTATCAGCCTATCGATCGCCAGGGCCTCTTGGTAGTAGCGCAGGGCTGTTACCTTTCGCCCCGCGTTCATAAACATTTGCCCAATTTCTCCATAGGTATTGGCGATGCGGAGGCTATCTTTCTGATCTACGAAGAGCCGCAAAGCCTGCTGATAAGCGGCTAGGGCCAGTTCGGTTTGATCTAGGTTGGCCTGCATCATCCCGCGAGCCAGGTAGGCATTGGCGATGCCCATGGTATCGCCCAGGTCTTGATTAGCGGTCAGAGACCGCTGATTGTAGTGTAGGGCCTTTTCCAGGTCATCCTGATAGTAGTAGATGCCTGCGAGGTTGTTGAGGTTTTTGGCGGCCCCTCTGGTATCGCTGATCTTTAGCTGGTTTCTGAGCGAAATCAAAAAAGACTCCAGGGCCGTTGGATAATCTCCTTGCACCGAGGCCGCGATTCCCCGTAGCTGATGTGCCGTGGCCAGCCCATGCGAGTAGTCGATTTTTTCGGAGAGCCGCATAACCTCACGACTGTACTCTTCGGTCTTTTCTGGGTCGATGGTGTAGTAGGCATACCCAATCTTGGCAAGAATCTTTACTCGGGTGGTATCTGGTTGGGGATGTTCGGACAATTGCGCCAGCAGCGTATCGATCCGCCTCGCCTGAGTAAAGCCACTCAGGGAGATACCAATGCATACGATGAGGATCAGAGCTGTGCGCAACATGAGCAATTCATGAAAAAAACGAGAAAGGGGATTAAATTATTTCACACAAGGTAATTTAATCAAATGACAGGCAAAGACCTAGCTATTTACTTAAAAACTTTGAGTTTTAGGTAATTGAACATTCGGTTTAGCCATATCATCGCCGCGAATTAATGTCCATCAGCTGTGGCTTGTCAAGCAATCATATCAGCTTCTAATTCGCTGATCTTCAAACATATTGGCCTATTGGCTAGTCATTTGAACAGCCATTTCTGACGGCTAAGGAACAAGGGGTTGATTGATCAAGGGGTACAACTTACATACCAAACTTTGGCTGCTCCTAGAGAGAGATAGATACTTTCGAAGGTTTGCGCTTTTCGATAAATTAACTAACTACTTATTGATAAAATGGAAGAAAAGCGTGTGTGGGGAGTAGATGGCTGCCGCCGGGGATGGCTGGGAATCGAGCTGCTAGGAGCCACCGATTGGGAGGGCTACTGCTTTCCTCACTTTGCAGACCTGATGGCTGCGGCCCCGTCTGCCAGGATCGTATTGGTAGATATTCCCATTGGGCTACCTGATCGGGAAAAGCGCCACTGCGATCAGGCCGCTAGACGCCTGCTCACTCGGCTGCGTGGATCGAGCGTGTTTCCGGTGCCGAGTCGGGTGGCCTTGCAAGCTACTGACTACCTGAGTGCTTGCGAGCGCAACGAAGCCCAACTTGGGGTACGCATTGCGAAGCAAGCCTGGAACATCTCGCCCAAAATTCGCGAAGTGGATGCCTGGCTCCTGGCGCACGACCCGCAGCAGCGGTTGGTGCGTGAAGCTCACCCCGAGTTGGCATTTTGGGCCATGAGCCAGCAGCAACCCATGTCGCATCGCAAAGCATCCGTAGAAGGAACTGCCCAGCGGCTGGCTTGTCTGACTCAGCGACACGCCGCGACCCCGCAGATCTATGACGCACTGCGTACGCGATTTGCTCGCAAAGATGTGGCCACCGATGACATTCTGGATGCCCTGGCCTTAGCCATCACGGCTCAAAGAGCCAGACGCCTGATCAGCCTGCCTGATCACCCTCAGTACGACGCCGAGGGGCTGCGCATGGAGATTGTCTACGGGCAATGGTAAGCCCCCGACCTCTGTTGCGGGAGAAGAAAAACAGACTAATTTTATTGCGCAGAAAGCGCCCGCGATCTATGGTGATATACTCACTCTCTGCCAGTCTTCCCTCGGCTCAGTATGCTGCTCACCAACTACTATTATGAATCCTGCCCATCTTCACCTCATCCTCAATCACTTCCCCGTATTGGGCTTGCTTTTTGGTCTGGTTGTACTTGCCTTTGGCTTGCTGCGCAAGCAAAGAACCCTCAAACGTACCGGCTTGGTGTTGGTCGTATTTGCTGCGGCCACTACCCTGCCAGTCAGCGCAACGGGCGAAGAAGCCGAGGCAATCGTGGAGCAGATGAGCGACCGGAATCACGACCGGATTCATGATCACGAAGAAGCGGCAGAGACAGCTCTGTGGCTGATGTTGCTGACCGGAGGAGTGGCCATCGGGGCCTTGGTAATGCTGGGCCGTAGCCATCCGCGGGCTCATCTGTTGACCAGCATTACCCTCGGTCTCGGCGCGCTCGTGTTCATCTGGATGGTGCAGGTCGCCAACTTGGGAGGGCAAATCTCGCACCCTGAAATCCGGCCCGGCTTTCAGGTTTCATCGCATCCACACGAAGCAGAACCACAGCGCGATGACGAGGGCGGTAGACCCAGGTAGAAGCATACGGCGACGAGAACTGAGGCTTACTCCCAGGCTCGGAGCAACATCCCATTGCGACCCCACCGCAACGCAGGAAAGGGGATGCGCACGATACTGATCACCTGGAAAAGGCTGTTGAGAAACCCCGAGCGGGTACGAATCTGGCTCAGATCCAGGTCCAGACTCACATATAACTGCCGATACTCCCGGTCGCGCCAGGCAGCCAGCGGATCGTCGTAGCCTCCTCGCAGGCCCTCGGCGCCGTAGCCCACGGCGAGATTGAGCCAGCGCGGATACCACTGCTTGAATTTGCCTGCGGGCAAAAAGCTGTGTACCCGCATCGAGAGCCAGAGGGTATGGCCGTTGTAGTCTTTTACCCAGCGCTCGACTGGCGACCGCCCAAAAAGTCGCATCAGGGTGGTATCGCCCTGATAGTCGTAGCCACGATACCCGATTTTGAGTTGCAGTCGATTTTCGTGCCAGAGGGCCTGGTTGAGTACGGCCAGGCCCGCGCCCAAGCTATTCGCGGCCACGTCGGGCCAAGAAAAGCCCCAGCTTTCTCCAAACCCATCGAAGACCTCGATGCTACTGACCATCAGCAATCCCAGGCTACTGCCCAGCACCAGCGATTTTCCTTTGGGCTGCCCCGACCATTTGTAGAGACCGATCAGCAAGCGAGTGGCCTGATAGGTGCTGAAGGCGTGTCCTGCCTTGTCGATCTGCTTCCACTCGTGAGCATCGTTGAAAAAACGAAAGCGCCCCAGATCCTCTTGGCTATACCACAGGCTACCCAGTCCCACCATGGTGAGGCCATAGCCACCGACTGAGAGGCCCGTGATCCAACTCGTGCGCTTGGGGTTGGGAATGGTGTCGGGGTTGAAAAAATCGCCATAGCGGCGATAGTCATGCTGGGGTTGCCACGCTTGACGCGATTGACTCAGTAGACAGGGCATCGCCAACCAGAGACCACAGAGAAGAAAGAATAAGCGCAACATGGCATCTGAGGTTTATGCGCCAAAATAGCAAGCCTGCGTGAGAAAAAAGGAACCGGAAGATAAACAAACGCTTTATTCGACCGCAGAAGCTTGCCCCGCGACCGTACGCATCTTGTCCAGCAAGTAGTTGAGCTGTCGGGCTTCTTCTTCGGTCAGAGAGCTGGTGAGCAGTTCTGTTTGGGCGTTGATCTCGTCGATTTGGTCCAGCAAGCACAATCCGTTTTCATGGATAAATACATCCACCAGCCGCTTGTCGCTTTTGCACACCTGCCGGGTAACCAAGTCTTTTTTGACCAAGCGATCTACGATTCGCGAAACATCCGACATCTTATCGAGCATGCGCTCGCGAATCTCTGAGGTCGAAATCGGATTCGGATGCTGACCCCTGAGAATGCGTAGCACGTTGTATTGCTGCAAGGTGATATCGTAGGTTTTGAAAAAGGCTTTTTGCTGCCCTACCAACCAGTTGTGGGTGTAGATCAGGTTGACCACCGCTTTCTGGCGCTCACTTTTAAACGGGGTTTTTTGCTTGATCGCTTCTTCGATGCGCATATCAGATCTATCGTCTGGGTCCAATTTACTAGTGCCTTCGGAATTAAGTAACGCTCAAAAAATAAGTTGGCCTTTTTCGCCTGAGAATAGGAGGTCGAGAGATTGAGAGATTGAGAGGTCGAGACTAAGAGATTGTACGTCCCCAAGTCTCAAGATCTCAAAACCTCAAAACTTCAAAACTTCAAAACTTCAAAACCTCACCATCTCAGGATCTCACCATCTCACTATCCCTCCTTGATCTGGAACGAGATCTCTAACCGAATGAGGGAAGTTATTTTTCTCGCCTTACTAAGTAATTATCCATTCGAAATTCGCATAGAATCTTGACCAGCAGCGCTTCCAATTACGAATTGCTGATCACGAATTTCGAATTACATACACTAGTCATTAGTTTCGACCCGAAAAATGTGCCTCTTAGAGCTTCAGGGAGATATT
>CAYVAP010000342.1:0-5762 GCA_964449365.1 uncultured Bacteroidia bacterium | reverse complement strand
AAGCACTAGCAAGATGATTTTCTGGTGATAATCGGTACCACCCTCACCTGCATGAACGCCCAAGGCTACAAGGGAAATAAAGTGTGAGGCTATGAAGTAGGTTGGTTAGCACCCCCCATATTGGCTCACTCAGGGGCCACCCCAGCCGCTCATTTGACTTTTTACTACGAACTGCAACCTACGAACTCCCACCCCCAAACCTGGACCCAACTCACCCTTATCACCACTATGCCCTTTCAATCGATCATGTCTATTGCCCTGGTAGCCTTGGTGCTTGCGCTGCTGCTAGGCATCGATTATTATGCTTTCACTGGCCTGCGCAATATCATAAGCCCAGCCTCACTGCTCTGGCGCAGGGTAGCTTATGGCCTCTATGGCCTCACCACCCTGATGACCATGGCGGGCTTCGTGGCGTTGCTGGTGTTCTTTTCGCTGCGCAATTGGGACTGGTACCACACGGCTACCGGCTTGTTTGGCTGGACCCTAACCTTCCTGGTGACCAAACTGATCATGGTGGCGCTGCTGCTGGGCTACGACCTGCTCGACGGCGGCTGGCAACTGGTACAGCGGGTGCAATCTGAAGCCGAGCCGACTTCGCTCTCGCGCCGGAAATTCGTGGCGCAGGTGGGCCTCACCGTGGCCAGTCTGCCCTTCGCGGCCATGGTCTACGGCATGATCAAGGGCAAGTACGATTACAAAATTCACCGTATCACGCTGCGTAGCAAAGACCTGCCGGAAGCCTTTCACGGCTTCACCCTGGCGCAGATCTCCGACATCCACAGCGGAAGCTTCGACGACCACGCCGCCGTCAATCGCGGGGTAGACATGCTCGTGGGCGAACAGCCCGACCTGATCGTCTTCACCGGTGATCTGGTCAACGAACTGGCCCAGGAAATCGAACCCTGGCTCAGCACCTTTGGCCGCCTCGAAGCGCCCTTCGGCAAATTCTCCACCCTCGGCAACCACGACTACGCTACCCACGTCTCGCTCGACGAGGTAGCTTATCAGCGCAACATGCAGCAGCTTTTCGACTACCATGCGCAGATGGGCTTTCGCTTGCTCAACAATGAAAACGTGCGCCTGGAAAAAGACGGCCAATTCCTCAGCCTGGTGGGCGTCGAAAACTGGGGCGAGCCGCCCTTCCCCCAAAAAGGAGACCTAGACAAAGCCCTGCGCGGCACCGAAGATGCGCCCTTCCGCATCCTGCTCTCGCATGACCCTACCCACTTCGACCACAAAGTGGTGCCGCATGCCCTGCCTGTGCACCTCACCCTTTCGGGCCACACCCACGGCATGCAGTTTGGCGTGGAGACGGCAGGCATCAAATGGAGCCCCGTCAAATACCGCTACCCCCGCTGGGCGGGCCTCTACGAATCAGCAGGGCAATGGCTCTACGTCAACCGCGGCTTTGGCTTCATCGGCTTTCCCGGGCGGGTGGGCATCTGGCCGGAGATCACGGTGATCACGCTGGAACGGGAGGCGTGAGCAACGCTGGCAGCGTTACTAAGCCACTACGGTATGGCGACCTCTACAATCTTTGATTTGCGTGATTGAAGAGCTACCTGCTTTCCCACAAGCCCTTAGGGAGGGTAAGAATCCAAAGCTATCCCAAAATCACCTCCCACGCTAGCCCGCTAGGAATGGGCGGCATCTCTTTTGGCTGTTTTTGCTTAACTTGGGGGAAAAGTAAAGACATGAATGCCGAACAAGTTCTTGAGGGGCTGGTGAGGCACTATGTGCCGAAACCCTGCATCTTGAAGTCTTTGACTTACGAGATTTCAGGCGTCAGAGACGCAGAAACACGGCGTTTCGGCTTGCAAAGCCTCACGAGCACATCAACTGTTAATTCGCATAACTTGGGGAAAAGTAAATACATGAATACCGAACCAGTTCGCAGCGAGATCGATCGCCTCCTCGACCAAATGCCCCAAGAAAACTGGGAGGAAGTACTGGGAAAACCCGAAACTCACGTTATGTTCAACAACCCACACCGCTGGGGGCGGTGCCCCCAGACCCCCCAGCTCAGCAAGCCTTCGCTTGGGCGGAGGCGGCTCGTCCCTCGCTTCGCCCTCCTCCCAAGCGGCGGCTTGCTTCGCCCCTGACCTGCCTGCCGGGCTCATATGCAAGCTGGATAGGCTGCCTCAGAAACTGCGGGCGACACGGAAGCCAACATTGCCGTCGCGATAGGCCGGGCCGAAGTGGCGATTAGCCACGCGACAGTTGACCGGATCGTTGCTCCAACTTCCGCCGCGAAACACGCGGCACGAGCCCGAGGAGGGGCCTTGCGGATCCCGGCTGGGGCTGCTGGCATAGTAGTTGCTGCCATACCAATCACTACACCACTCCCACACATTACCAGTCATGTCGTAGAGGCCAAAACGATTAGGCTCATAGCCTGCCACCGGTGCATCGTACCAATACCCATCGTTATAACCCTCAAACTTCTTGGTCCAGGTAGATCCACTCGGACTGCGGGTTTCATCTGTAACGTTGCCCCCCTTTTTCCCTTTGGGTTCACCATTGCCCCAGCTGTAGCGGGTATGAAGGTCTCCATTCCCCGCTGCATATTCCCATTCTGCTTCGGTAGGCAGGCGGTAAGTGTCCCCGGAGCGTTGGCTCAGCCATTGGCAGTAAGCCTGGGCATCGTTCCAACTTACGTGGATCACCGGATGCTGGTAATCACTTCGAAGGCGAGGCTTGCCCTCAGCGTCACAGCGCCAGTCTACCCCTGCTCTCAGTTCCCACTCGCTTTTTTCGCTGTTCCAGAAATAACTCCCACCCTTTTTCTCGGCTTCCGTTTCATACCCCTTGGCCTGCACAAAGGCTTCAAACTGGGCTACGGTTACCTCCGTTTCCGCGAGGTAAAACGGGCTGATCGTCACTTCGTGCAAGGGCTTTTCATCGGCTTCCCCTTCATTGCTACCCATGGTGAAGGTACCGCCGGGGATGCGGACCATTGTTGGCAAGGGGATCAAGTCTTTGTTTTCCCTGACCACTGATTCTACTACTTTGGGTTCGAGTTTGATGGGCTTGGGCTGGGCCCGAGGCCCTACGAAGACGAAACCTCCATCGGCATGGCCAGGCAGCTGCCCTGCGTGGGGGGTAGGGCGCACCCGCTCCAGCAAAGCCAGCAGGTCACTGAAGAGGACCAGGCCATCACCGGTGGTGTAAGCTTGCCGCAGGCCCTTCAGGATAGCGCCGGCGAAGGGAGAATGCGCGCTGCCGTCGGGGGTGCGCTCTTTACCGCCGGAAGTAAGCAGCAGACGGCTGCGGTTGCGCAGTTGCAACTCAATGGTAGGCTGCCGGGGATCATAGTCGGGCGTGGGCCTCGGTCGCTCAAAGGCAGGGCGACCCTTGAAAGCAATTTCCCGGTCAATGGTGCCGGAATAGCAAGCATCGATGGCCAGCAAGGTGTGGGGGCAGGCGATGTTGGTGACCAGGTTGCCCAACTGGGTGAGTTCGAGGTGGCTCTCATGCAAAGGGTCATCGCCTTTGCCGTCGGCCGGGACAAAAAACCCCTGGGTAAACGCCTCGCTGAAGGTGCCATGGCCAGAGAAAAACACCAGGAGCTGGGCATCAGCAGCAAAGGCTTTTTGCTGCCAGGCCAGCAGGGTCTGTAGAATCTGTCGGCGGCTTTGGTTGCGGTGGATGGTGGTCTCAAAGCCGTACACTTCCCGCAGCTCCTTGGCGATGGCTTCGGCATCGCGGATGGGGTTATTCAGGTTTTTCCAGGCTGGGTCCTGGTAACGGTTCACCGCAAAAAACAGCGCATAGTCCTTGCCCGGGCGCAGGCCCGTCGGTGCCGGGGCCGAGGCCCCAAGCAGGCAGCAGAGCAAACTCAGGCAGCAGATACGAAAGAGGATAGGCATAGGGGTAGGTTTCTCCGTAAATCTATCTCTTTTTTGGCAGGGATGAAAGAAAAACCCAATGGGTTCTCCGCCGCGGCGAAGCCAGCGCTGAGCGGTTGGGTTGGGGGGAAATGGAGAAAAAAGGAGGGGAGCAGAGCCTTCGCGAGCTGCTACCAACACTACCCCCCGATGCGACAAAATCGCCGCCTTTTTGTCCAGGCTTATGCCCGGAGCAGGAACAACGCCTGTTCATCGGCAGCTATCCAGCTTGCATATGAGCTGCGGGCGACACGGAAGCCAACATTGTTGTTGCGATTGTCCGGGCTGTTGTTGTTGCGATTAGCCACGCGACAGTTGACCGGATTGTTGTTCCAACTTCCGCCGCGATTCACGCGGTTCGAGCCCTACGGCGTTGCACCTTCTACCTGCAAACATACCTTTTTTCTGAATGCCAACGCATCGGCATGCTGAGAAAAAGCCACCAAGGCCAACCCTCGCCTTTGGCAAGTGGCCTCAGTCCACTCGCTGCTTTCATATCGGTGGTCCAGGTCAGTGAGTTTGCGGATAAAGCGCTGCTTACTCTTTTGCAACAACCGCACATGATGCGGAAACACCCGGTAGCCCAGGAAAGGCAAGCCTAGTTGACTCCGGTTGAGCTGAGCAGGCTTGAGCTGGCATAGAAGCTTTTCCTCGACAAAGCCTTCTATGCGTTTTTTTGCCGCTTGCAGAAAGGCTTTGTCCGGATGCCAAAGCACCATGTCATCCATGTAGCGAACGTAGGCCTTGGCTTTGAGGGTTTCTTTCACCCAATGATCCAGCCCGCAGAGATAATGATTGGCGAAGTACTGGCTGGTCAGGTTGCCGATGGGCACCCCCTTCCCGGGGCCTGCGTGGTAGCTGTCGATGATTTGACCGAAAATATCGAGTAACCTGGGTTCTTTGAACAGCCCCACCAACTGCGACTGAAGCACGGCGTGGTCAATGCTTTCAAAGAATTTTCGCACATCCAACTTCAGAAACCAGGCATACTGCCGGGTGAACTGCTTGGCCCGCTCGAGGGCGGCGTAGGTTCCTTTGCCTTGGCGGCTGGCGTAGCTGTCAAAAATCTGGGGCCGTTCAAACCGATCATGACAAACATGCATCAGGGCATGATGCAGCACCTGCTCCCGAAAAGCACTGGCGCAGATGTTGCGTTCCTTCGGTTCATAGACCTTAAAATAGCGGTAATCCCCTACCATTACCTGACCCGCCTGGATTTGCTGGTGTAGCTGCGCAATCTCCCCTTCCAGGTCCGCTTGATAGGCCAACACCGACCGGCTGTACCGCTTGCCTTTGGCCGCTTTCCAGCAGGCATACCGCAAGTTTTCGGGATCTTCAATCAGGGGCAGCAGATGATTCTGACGTTTCATGAGAGGGGGAATCATTTACAAAATACGTGGCGTACTTTTCAGTCTTTTGCTTGCCGATGCCTTTCACGCTGAGCATATCTTCCCGCGTCAGGGGATCAAACTCCGCCATCGCCGCCAGCTCGGCATCAGTAAATACGATGTAAGACCTGACCCCTTGCTCATCGGCCACTTGCTTACGAATTTCCCGCATGCGCGAAAAGCGGGCAAAGGCCGGCGCACTCAGCACTTCCCGGTAGTCCACCTTCCCCTTTCGCGGATAGGGACTGAAGTCCTCCACAAATTTTACAAAAAAACACCACATAGGTGGATCCGTGGTGGTCACCAATTCCTGCCGCATTTCTACGACCTTCTTGCTGCGCAGCAATTGGTTCAACTCCTCATTCTGCGCTTCACCCCCTACCACCGGCACGCTGATTACTTTGATTTGCATATGAAAAAAAATATATGTTCAACAACCCACACCGCTGGGGGCGGTGCCCCCAGACCCCCCAGCTCAGCAAGCCTT
>CAYVAP010000341.1:0-5781 GCA_964449365.1 uncultured Bacteroidia bacterium | reverse complement strand
TAGGGCAGGTCTACACGTTGCCATATCCGCGGCGTAGCCTCAGCCTCAACCTGGGAGTAGGGTATCGGCTTGGGCCTCGCTGGGAAGTGGTCAGCGGCCTGAGCCTGATGCGCTCGGAAATCGGTCAATTACAGCGGGGCACCATCGATCTGCTCAATTTGTATCAAGACGGTCCCCGCGCCGAAGAGGTGGTACAGGAATTTGACCTGATCCTGCACTGGCGTCAAACCCAACTCGAAATCCCGCTGGCTCTCAGCTTCGAAGCCCTGCGCCGCGGGCGGCATCGCCTCTACCTGATGGCCGGTGCAGCGGCAGACGTGATCATCAATACCCCCATCGAGTCCTTTGATTTAGCGCCGGATTCGGAGGCACCAACCACCGAACCAGACCCCATTTTCAACCGTAGCGAGCGCAGCTTCACCACGCCGGCAGCCCAGAAGCTGCTCAGTCTCCGGCCATGGCATGCTCACCTGGACGCACGCCTGTGGTACGCCTATCAGCTAGCGCCTCGCATGCAGCTTTACCTCGGGCCTACGGCCAAATACCACCTCAGGGGCGCTTACGATGGGTTAGCAGCCCGCGATCAGATGAAATATCGCCTCGGTTGGGAACTTGGCCTGCGATTTGGGCAATAGCTCACCTGTATGAACGGTCAGGGGTATCAGGGAAGAAGGGTATCAGGATATCAGGTGGGCAGGCACAGCGTTTATACTTCAAAGTGGTTGAACGGTAGAGTGGTTGATTTATTGAATGGCCTTGTTATCCATAAGTTATAGTGTCTTACCACTCTACCATCCTTACGCCACGTAGTATACCTTCCATTCACATTGGCTCACTCCGTGGCCGCGCCAGGCGGCTAGATTTGCTTTCAATTACGAATTCCTAATTACGAATTTCGAATGCGAAGCACCAGGAGGAACTTTTGATTGAGGATCCGAGCAAAAGTGTATTTTTTACACTTTTTGTTCTATCTTGGCTGCTCAATCGTTTACCCCGCATGCCCACATCCGTTGAACGCTCCGCCCTGCTCACCGACTTGTACCAACTCACCATGGCCTACGGCTACTGGCGGGCCGGTCGCCATGAAGAAGAAGCTGTTTTTCACCTGTTTTTCCGAAGAGCCCCCTTCGGAGGGAGTTATGCCCTAGCTGGCGGCCTGGCTGAGGTCGCTGCGTTTTTACAGTCATTTGCCTTCGAAGCGGATGACCTGACCTATCTGCGCAGCCTAAGGGGCAATGATGGGCAGCCGCTTTTCGAGGCAGGGTTTATTGACTACCTAGCGCAGTTGCGCTTTAGCGGAACCTTGCACGCCATGCCCGAGGGGACTCTCGTCTTTGGCCATGAGCCCATGCTGCGCTATCAGGGGCCCCTCTTGCTCGGTCAACTGCTGGAAACACCGCTGCTCACCCTGATCAATTTTCCCACTTTGGTCGCGACCAAAGCCTCACGGGTCTGCCAGGCGGCGCAGGGCGACTCGGTCCTGGAGTTTGGCTTGCGCCGCGCCCAGGGCGTCAACGGCGGCCTTACCGCCAGCCGAGCCGCCTACCTCGGTGGCTGTACTGGCACTTCGAATGTACTGGCCGGGCAACGCTACGGCATTCCGGTCAAGGGCACCCATGCCCATAGCTGGGTGATGAGCTACGAGGAAGAGTTGGCGGCCTTCGAAGCCTACGCCCAAGCCATGCCCAACAATTGCATTTTTCTGGTGGATACCTACGACACTTTGCAGGGCGTACGGCACGCCATCAAGGTCGGTAAGCAATTGCAGGCGCAGGGCCATCGCATGGTGGGCATACGCCTAGACTCGGGCGACCTACGCGGCCTGAGTATCGAGGCGCGCCGCCTGCTGGATCAGGCAGGGCTGACCGAGGCGGCCATCGTGGCCAGCAATGACCTCGACGAATACGAAATCACCCGCCTTAAAGCCACTGGTGCGCGCATCGACATTTGGGGAGTGGGCACACGCCTGGCCACGGCCAAAGATGATCCCGCCTTGGGAGGGGTGTACAAGCTGGCTGCCCTGCGGGATCAGGACGGCGCATGGGACTTTCGCCTCAAACTCTCCAACGATCCTATCAAAGTAAGTAATCCTGGCTTGCTGCAAGTGCAGCGCTACGAGCGGGAGGGAGAATGGGTGGGCGATCTGATCTACCACGAACCCTGGCCCATGGAGGAGGAGCGCTTTCTGAGCTTTCATGGCGCCAGCGTGTCGCTGGAGGGGGCTACCGAGACGGCTCTATTGCAGCCGATTTTTGAGGCGGGGAAGTTGATTTACACGGTTCCTTCGCTAGCGACAAGCCGACAATTGGCTCAAACTCAACTAGCCAAGTTGTCCGAGCGCTATCGCCGCCTGGAGGAGGCCGCCTCTTTTCCGGTGGGTCTGGAGCCGCGATTGGCCCAGCGCAAGCAGGAGATGATACGGGCTCGGCGCTGAAGCTAAGTGAAAAGCGACTACCAGCCGCTACTTTTTTATGTATATTGAACCAATATATCAGTTCCCGCGATCCCCTTTGCGTCAAAATAGGGAGATCCCCTCAAAGGCTGTTTGGGTTTTGGTGTTTCGAGGCCAGACGCGAGATTTTGGGGTTCTGGCAAGTAAATTTTTTGCAGAACATCGAGGTATTCTGAGAAAAATTGACGCAGTCAGGTTCCGAAAAGATAGGTTTGGGCCGTAAAGGAAAAATCCAAACAGCCTCTTAGTCCCTTTACGCCGTTTTTTGTATGAACCTGAGAGAGATCCATATCACCGACGCGGAAGACTACCTCTACTTACTGGCTCAAATCGAACGCGAATCACCTTATGCTCTGCTAGAACCGGGCGAGCGGACCACCTCGATTCGGGAGCAAAGCAAAGAAATCGAGCAGGTGCTGAGTCGCCCCAATCAGATGATTTGGGTAGCCGAAGACCGCGATCGCTTGGTGGCATGGATCGGAGCCTTTGGGGAGCCCTATCGCCGGGTGCACCATAGTGTACTGATCGGCGTGGGCGTTTTGGAGGCATACCGACAGCAAGGCATCGGCACCCGCCTTTTCGAGACCCTCGAAGCCTGGGCTTGGGAGCGGAGCATCCGCCGCCTGGAGCTACACGTCGCCAACGAAAACAAAGCTGGCCTCACCCTCTACCGCAAAATGGGCTTTCAGATCGAGGGCACTCGCCGCGACTCCTATTGCATCGATGGCCAATACCTCGACGAGTACGTCATGGCCAAGATCCTACATCAGCCCGAGCCACCGCGCAAAAACCTCTATCCCAAGTGGTGAGGGAGTCTCACCTATATGAACGGTCAGGGGTATAAGGGAATAAGGGTATAAGGTAGTCAGGTACAGCATGTACCCCTGCTGGTGAGGCACTCTGTGCCGAAACCGTTCCTCTTGGCTCACTCAGTGGCTGCCCAAGCGACTATCTTTACTTTCAACCTTGAACTTTAAACCGCGAAACTAATGCCTAGTGCTTCGCACTCGAAATTCGTAATCAGCAATTTGTAATCGAAAGTGCTGCTGGTCAAGATTCTATGCGAATTTCGAATGGTTAGTAACAGTCAAAAAAGTAAACTCCCTGTTTCCATTTTAGGCAAAGAAATACAACTCCCTGTTTATCAAATTTTTACTCTGCGCCTCTGCGTGAAACAGAAAGGGGAAGTTATTCTTTGAGCCCCTCTCAGGGCTCAGCTAAATGGTAAGTTCATGCTGCTGGACCTCACCGATCAGTTCAGACAGGCTCATTCGGACCCACCTGCTCTATCTTGTAACATTCTCCCCTTGGGCGTGGTTTTGCTTCCGAATTTTCGTAGCATCGCACCATGCATGTTTTACTCCTACATGGCAACGGCGGCGCGAGTGCTCGCTTTCAGCCCTTGCTGCAGCGCCTTGTCGGGCAGGATGATATCCAGCTTGTCATCCCCGCGTTGAGTGGCTTCGAAGGTCGGCCCTTACCGCACGCGGCCAACTACTGGGATCTGTTTGTCCAGGAACTAGGGCAGGCCATCACCGATCCGAAGGCCGACTGGATGCTATACGGGCATGGTATCGGGGGCAGCTTGTTACTGGAGTGGGCCGCGCGCGACTACGTGCTACCCAATGGCCACTACCTACAACCCCGCCGCGTGATCCTCAACTCGGTGATCGGAGCCTCGCTGGGCGAGCGCTTTTTTCCCAGACTGATGCAGCCGCTCTGGGTGCGGCAGGGCATGCGACAACTGATCGCTTCGCCTTGGCTACAGTCTGTCTGGGAGGGCCGCCTCTTCCAGCATCCGCAACGTATCCCCGCTGCGCTGCGTAGGCAGTTCTTTGCCGACTACGCTCGCTGTGAGGCGTTTGCGACGTTCTTTGATCTTATCACCGTCGATTGGTACCAATCGATCCTGCCGCAGATCCGCGACCGCGCCTTCCATTTTCTCTGGGGCAAACAGGAGCGCGTGGTCCGCGCCAAATACCTCAAGCTCTGGCAACGCGACTTCCCAGGTGCTACCTTTGAGGTGATGCCGGGTTGGGATCATTTCCCCATGCTGGATCAGCCGGATGAGTTTGCGGAGAAGTTTGTGCAGTTAGTCAGGGATCAGTGAGCAGTGAACAATGATCAGTGAACAGGGGACAGTGAGCAGTGAACAATGATCAGTGAACAGTGAGCAGGGGACAGTGAGCAGTGAACAATGAACAATGAACAGTGAGCAGTGAGCAGGGGACAGTGAGCAGTGAACAGGGATCAGGGGACAGTGAGCAGGGATCAGGGGACAGTGATCAGTGAACGATGATCAGTAAACAGTGGGCAGTGGGCAGTGAACAGTAAACAGAGGGGAAATAGGGACATATGGGGAGCCTCAAATTACGAATACCGAATCAAGATAGTTGAGTAAGCGATCCCAACTGGAAACCATGCGCCGCATGCGGCTGCCGGTGCCGACCTTCATCACGGTCTCGTACCGGGAGCTGCAGTCTCGTCGCTATCGTCGGCGCATCGAGACGCTGAGCTTTCCGGTGGCGGTGCGCTCGACGTACACGCAAGAAGACGGGGCGCAGCGCTCGCTGGCGGGGCATTTTCTCACCCGGCTCAATGTCTATCCCGTGGGGCTGGAGCGAGCCATGGAGGAGGTCTTTGCCAGCTATCCCGAAACCAAGGGGCAGGAGGTGATCATTCAGGAGATGGTGCGCCCTACCTACGGCGGGGTGCTGTTTGCCTACCGCCGCGGGGTGTGGAAGCTGGAGTACAGCGAAAGGATGGAGCAAAAGGTGGTGGACGGCCGAGACTTGCCCAAGACCATTTTGCTGCCCCAATTTGGGCGCATGGATATCTTTTTCAGCCGTTGGTGGCCCATCTGGCGCCCCTATCGCCGCGGGCGGCGCAACAAGGGCCTGGTAAGGCCCCTGATCGGGCTTTCTTCTGCCGCCGGGCGGCTGCTGTCGCGCTACCGTCAGAGTGCTCCCTACGGACTGGATATCGATTTTGTCATTTGCGAGGGCAAACTCTACCTGCTGCAAGCTCGCCCCATCACCACCCCCGACGAGGCCGAAGAGGTGCTCACCTCCGCCAACCACAAAGAAATCCTGCCGCCCAAGCCCTCGCCGCTGATGACCAGCGTGATCGAGTCGTGCAGCCAGCATCTATTTGCCTACTACCAGCGGCTAGATCCCTCGCTGGGCGATCGGCGCTTCATCGAGGTCTCGGGCCATATGCCGTGGATCAACCTATCGGCCTTGCTCGAAACCATGGTACAATGGGGCTTGCCCACCTCGCTGGTCTGCGAATCGGTGGGGGCCGAGGATTTTTACCGTGTGAAGATGCGG
>CAYVAP010000340.1:0-5783 GCA_964449365.1 uncultured Bacteroidia bacterium | reverse complement strand
GCAGATGGAGGTCACCATCAACGGCATCTGCGCGCGGGCGGGCAACACTTCCCTGGAAGAAGCCACCATGATCATGCGCAGCCATGAGTTGGGCCTGGAAACCAACATCAATCCCAAGCGCATCTACCCCATCAGCCGCATGGTCACGCGCCTGATGCGCATGCCCGTGCAGCCCAACAAGGCCATCGTGGGCCGCAATGCCTTTTCGCACAGCTCGGGCATCCACCAGGATGGGGTGCTCAAGCACCGCGAAAACTACGAGATTATCGACCCCAAGGACGTAGGGGTGCCCAACAACAGCATCGTGCTGACGGCCCGCAGCGGCAAAGCGGCCCTGCGCCACCGCCTCGACAAGCTGGGCCTTGCCTTTACGCCCGACGAGATGATGCCGATCTACCAGAAGTTCCTCCAACTGGCCGACGAGCGCAAGCACGTCAGCGACCAAGACTTGCTGGAGTTGGTGGGCAAAGCCGAGGGGCAACGCATCTTGCGCATCGAGAGCCTGGAGGTCACCTGCGGCAGCGACGATACGGCCAAGGCGGCCATTCAGATCAACCGCAACGGCAAGCAGCTCTACAATGAGGCCATCGGCAACGGCCCTGTAGATGCGACCATGAAGGCTATCGATGCCATCATGCAGATGCCGGTCAAGCTGGAAGAATACCTGGTGCAGGCCATCACCGGCGGCAGCAACGACGTCGCACAGGTGCACGTGCAGATCTCGCACGGCGAGCAGCTTCACTATGGCTTCGGATCAAATACTGATACGGTCTTCGCTACCGCGCAGGCCTACCTCGACGCCGTAGGCAAGGTGGGATGAAGCTGCTGATGGCTTCACGCAGAGGACTTGATGGCTGTTATTTATCTCTCGCGGAGAGCGCGGGGACGCAAAGAGTAAAACCTCTCAAGGCTGTCTTACTCGAATATATCCTCTCCTTGCTTTACTTTTTTTCCACGAAGCTATGGCATCATGTATGATTCAAGTTTGCAAGTTTGATTGAAAATCAGATCGCAGCAGAAGTGCTTTCGGCCAGCATAAAGCTTCACAGAGTCCTTGGCCCTGGGTTGATGAAGTCAGTTTATGAACGGGCGCTTGAGTACGAAATGCTGAAGCGTTCATGGGAAGTGGAACGGCAGGTGCCAGTACCTATTCCTTACGAAGAGCTACAGTTTGAAAAAGGATTTGTGGCTGATGTTTTCATCGGTAGAAAGGTAATTATCGAAGTGAAAGCCGTGGAAAAGCTGCTTCCAATCCATTATCGCCAGCTCCTGACTTATTTACGTCTCAGCGATGTCAAGCTCGGGCTTCTAGTTAACTACAACGAACTGAAAGTGAAAGATGGATTCAAAAGAGTGGTGAATGGCCTCTAGCTTCGGATGTACGCTGTAACTATTCAATGCGTATGCCTTTGCGTCTTTGCGCCCTCCGCGAGAGACTTATTACGACAAAACACTAGCGAGCAATAGAAAATGGGACAAACGCTATTCGACAAAATCTGGGATCGCCACGTGATCCCCGCTGCGGGCCAAGGGCCCGACCTGCTCTACATCGACCGGCACTTCATCCACGAAGTGACCAGCCCCCAAGCCTTTGACGGCCTGCGCCGCCGCGGCATCCCCGTGGCCCGGCCCCAACAGACCGTAGCCACCGCCGACCACAACGTGCCCACCCTCAACCAGCACCTGCCCATCAAAGAAGCCCTCTCCCGCAAGCAGGTCGAGGCCCTGATCCAAAACTGCCAAGACTTCGGCCTGGAGCTCTACGGCCTGGGCCACCCCTACCAGGGCATCGTCCACGTGATCGGGCCCGAGTTGGGCATCACCCGCCCCGGCATGACCATCGTCTGCGGCGACAGCCACACCTCCACCCACGGCGCATTTGGCGCGGTAGCCTTCGGCATTGGCACCAGCGAAGTGGAGCAGGTGCTGGCCAGCCAGTGCGTGCTCAAAGACAAGCCCAAGCGCATGCGCATCAACGTCGAAGGACAGCTCGGGCTCGGCGTCTTGGCCAAAGACATCATCCTCTACCTCATCGCGCAGATCAGCGCGGCCGGCGGCACCGGCTACTTCGTCGAGTACGCTGGCTCGGCCATTCGCAGCCTCTCCATGGAGGCCCGCATGACCATCTGCAACATGAGCATCGAAATGGGCGCGCGCGGCGGCATGATTGCGCCCGACGAGACCACCTTCGCCTACCTCAAAGGCCGGAAGTTCGCCCCCACCGGGGCTGAGTGGAAGGCCGCCTTGGCCGATTGGCGCACGCTCTACAGCGACGACGCCGCCGTCTTTGACCAGGAACACACCTTCCGCGCCGAAGACATCGAGCCCATGATCACCTACGGCACCAATCCCGGCATGGGCATCGGCATCAGCCAGGCTGTGCCCGATCCCGACGGCGACCACAGCGACAGCGAGCGCCGCGCCTTGAGCAAAGCCCTCACCTACATGGGCCTACCAGGCGGCCAGCCCATGCAGGGCCGGCACGTCGACTACGTCTTCATCGGTTCCTGCACCAACAGCCGCATCGAGGATCTGCGCCTGGTAGCGGCATTTGTCAAGGGCAAGCAAAAAGCCCCTCACGTCAACGCCTGGATCGTGCCCGGCTCGCGGCAGGTACGCGAACAAGCCCAGGCCGAAGGGCTGGACAAAGTCTTTGAAGCCGCTGGCTTCGAACTGCGCGAAGCGGGATGCTCCGCCTGCCTGGGCATGAACGAGGACAAAGTCCCCGCCGGGAAGTACTGCGTCTCTACCTCCAACCGCAACTTCGAAGGCCGCCAAGGCCCAGGAGCACGTACCTTTTTGGCCTCACCCCTCACCGCCGCCGCCGCCGCCATCGCGGGACACATCGTGGATGCTAGAGAGTTGATGCTGGCGGGGGGTTGATAGTCCATTTATTTCCTACCAAATGCCTACCGTTTTACGTAAAGAAGGCTATCGCTTTTTCTTCTTCAGCAACGAGCACCTGCCTCGGCATGTACACGTTGCTAAAGGAGAGGGTGAAGCCAGAATCCTTCTTGAGCCTGAGATAGATATCGATAACTTTTTCCAATTCAAGACTCAAGAGCTAAGGCGTATCCTGGAAATCACTCTCGAAAACCACACGTACCTAATAGAAAAGTGGGATGAAACCTTCGATCAGTCATAAAACCAAGGCGTTGCTGAAGCAACTGGAATCTATTCAAGAGGAAACCTTCGAGCGGAGGCGAGAAAGCGAAGACCCCATTCAGCAGGTAATCGACCAGCAACAGCTCCGCATCATGGCGGTACATCCTCACGTTGATCTTGACTTATTGCTCGTCGTCCTCAGTAATGGCAAAGTGCTCAAGAGACAATTATCAAGCTTTGCGCGATTGCAGGGTGCTTCCCAGCCCCACCTTGACCAACACGAGATATCCATCACCGGCCAAGGTATTCATTGGCCCAGGTTGGATGAAGATTTGAGCTTGAGAGGGTTTTTGATCGAGGAGTTAGCCAAAGCGTGAGGCAAAGGGCTGAGCGAGCGCGTACGACATCGCTGTATTTCCCGGATACTCGTTACAGCCTCGTTCCCCCGTTGGTTTATTCCCCGCAGGCCCGTAACTTAGACGATCAGCAGGCCATCGGCGGTCGGTCGGTGGCCACTACGTTGCTTCGAATCCTACTACTTATGGGCGAATTTACTGGAAAAACGGCTTTCATCACCGGCGCAAGTCGGGGCATCGGCAAAGCCATCGGCATCCGTTTGGCACAAGAGGGCGCAAACGTGGTCATCGCCGCCAAGACGGCGCAACCTCACCCCAAACTAGCTGGCACCATTTACACCGCTGCCGAAGAGATGGAAGCAGCCGGCGGCAAGGCACTCCCCCTGATCGTGGATGTGCGCGAAGAAAAAATGGTGGAAGAAGCCATGCAGCAGGCCGTAGATCAATTTGGCGGCCTCGATATCCTGATCAACAACGCCAGCGCCATTCAGCTCACTGGCACCCTGGAGACCAAGATGAAGCGCTTCGACCTCATGCATCAGGTCAACTATCGCGGCACCTTCATGACCTCACAGAAGGCCATTCCCCACCTGCTCAAGAGCAACAACCCCCACATTCTCAACCTGGCCCCGCCGCTCAGCCTCGAAGCCAAGTGGTTCAAGGGGCACCTGCCCTACACCATGGCCAAATTTGGCATGAGCTTTTGCACCCTGGCCATGAGCGAAGAATTTGCCAAGCAGGGCCTGGCTGTCAACAGCCTCTGGCCTAAAACCACCATCGCCACCGCCGCGGTCAACATGTTAGGCGGCGAGCCCATGATGCAGGCTTCGCGCAAGCCCGAAATCATGGCCGATGCTGCCTTCTTCATCGTGCGCCGGCCCAGCCGCGAGTGCAGCGGCCACTACTTCATCGACGAGGAGGTAGTCATCGCCGAGGGCATCACCGACCTCGACCACTATGCCGTGGACCCGAGCAAGAATTTGATGCCGGATTTCTTTATTTGAGATCGCTGCGCTGCGAGAAGTGAGATCGCTGCGCTGCGAGAAGTGAGGTCGCTGCGCTGCGAAGAGTGAGACCGCTGCGCTGCGAGATCACCTGGATCACCTGGACCACCTGGATCACCTAGATCACCTGGATCACCTAGACCACCTGGATCACACCTAGATCACCTGGATCACCTAGACCACCTGGATCACACCTAGACCACCTGGATCACCTAGATCACTTGGATCACCTAGATCACATTCTCGACTCTCGCCTCTAAACATCTACCATGCTCTCCTCCTTCGGTCAAATCTTCCTCTTCATCGCCGGCGGCATCATCTTCGTGCTGCTGGGGCTGATCGTCAATCGCCTGGTGAGTCCCCCGCGACCCAACCCCGAGAAGCTCACCACCTACGAGAGCGGCGAAGCGCCCATCGGCGACGCGGTGGTGCAGCTCAATACGCGTTTTTATCTCATCGGGCTGATTTTCCTGATCTTCGACGTGGAAGTGCTATTTCTCTACCCCTGGGCCACAGTGTTCGCCAGCCGGGAGATCATCGCCGAGGTGCCAAGCTGGGGAGCCTTCGCCATGGTGGAAATGATGATTTTTGCGGGAGTGCTCCTGCTAGGCTTGATTTACGCTTGGGCCAAGGGCGACCTCGACTGGGTCAAACCCATTCAGGCTGCGCCGCGTGCCCCTCAGCCGCATCTCGCAGAGCGATATCGGGCGGTGAATGAGCGGTATCAGTGATCAGTGATCAGTGATCAGTGATCAGTGATCAGTGAACAATGGTCAGTGAGTGAAAAAGTGATCGGGGGGATCGGGCGGATCGGGGGGATTGGGGTGATCGGGGGGATCAAATTACGAATTCCAAATTCCGAATTCTCTTCCATGACTGGCTTCTGGGAAATCCTTCTCATTCTGATCATTCTGGGAACGGTGGTGTGGCCCTGGTACCAGCGGCGGCAGGCAAAAAAGCGGGCCCGAAGGCGTCCGCGTCGAAACTCTCCGCCCGCCCGGGAAGTTGACTACGAAGACGATCAAACCGACGCGCCACCGCGCCACAAGGAATAGACGACGATGGAACCACTCAATCCTACTCCGCCCCCCTCGCCTAGCCCCCTCGATGCGGGCAAAACCGGACAAGGGCGGATTTTCATCACCAAGGTCGAAGACCTGCTCAATTGGGCCAGGCTTTCCTCCTTATGGCCCATGGGCTTCGGCCTGGCCTGCTGCGCCATCGAGATGATGGCCACCAACGCCAGCCACTACGACCTCGACCGTATGGGGGTTTTTCCGCGTCCCAGCCCCCGGCAGTCCGACGTGATGATCGTGGC
>CAYVAP010000339.1:0-5799 GCA_964449365.1 uncultured Bacteroidia bacterium | reverse complement strand
CTTATACCCTTATTCCTTTATACCCCTGACCGTTCATATAGGTGAGACTGCGTACCTGTCGCCGCTCGTGCAGCCAGGCAGCGAGCTCAGCGGCTCTCCCTTCCCAGCTTTGTTCGCGGGCAAAAGCCCGGCGCATCTTGCGCTGTGCGGCGCTATCCTGATCCCAGGCTTCCTGGCAGGCAGCGGCAAAATGCCCTTGCTCCACGATGCGGGCCACCTCGTGAAAGTCTCCCAGATCACCAAAATGGGTGCTCACCACGGGCAGACCCGCCGCGAGGTATTCGTTGATTTTCAGGGGATAGATGTAGCGGGTAAACTCGTTTTTCACGAAGGGAATCAGGCCCACATCCATGCGCTCCACCCATTGGGGCAGGGCCTGTGGCGACTGAGCCCCGGCCAACTCTACCCGCTCATGCGCAGCCAGTCGCTCGCCCACCTCAGCATCGGTGATGCGCCCGACCATCAGCAAGCGCGCCTCGGGCCACTTGGCCAGCAGGGTGAGCAGCAGATCTACGTCAGTACGATCGTCGATACTGCCCAGGTAGCCCAGGCTCGGGGCTCGGTCGCGATTGGGTTGGGGCCGAAACGCTTGCTCAAAAAGGCCCACGTTGGCTCCGTTTTTCAGCAGCAGGCGCTGATCGGGCAGCATCAGGCTGCCTTTGGCTTCCAACAACGGAGCCGAAGAGGCCAGCAAGCCATCTACCTGAGCCAGCAGGCGCTTTTCCAGCCGCGGACCATGGCGATGCGTCCAGCGAGCCGCCCCGATTTCATCGTAGCAATAATAATAACTGCCCTGCACTTCCAGCCGCTCGCTGAGATAGGCCCCCAAAAAAGGATTAAAGGCATTGATCATAATGGGCTGCCCATAGCCCAGCCATTTCAGGCTGCGCTTGATACTTTGAGCGGCTACCGCAGCATTGGTGCGGGCCATCATTTCGTAGCCAAGCCCCGCGTCCAAGCCATTGACCGGCAGGACAGGCGGCAAGGTCAAGACGTGTAGCTGCCCCGGCCCGCCCGAGCTGAAGGGGCGCAGCCGAGGGGCTAGGCCCAGCATACGACGCCAAGGCACAGGCGCGCCACGCATCCCCCGCCATACATCCTTCCAAGTGAAGGGGTATTCGACGTAGAGCACCCGATGCTGACGCGCCAAGGCGCGCATCAGTTGGACGGTAGACTTCTGGTATTCGCCTTCCCAACTGGGAAAACCTACACAAAGGATCGGTGGCAGATGGGTTTGTTTCACACCCACAAACTGCTCACCGCGTAGGAAAATTCTGCGCAAGGATACCAGCTCCTCTTACGCATGCAAGATCTGAAACCAAAAGCCACCTAAAATAACTCGCCCATCAACGTTGGTCTGGCGTAGCGAGTTGTTCGAGGTTTAGCCGGGGACGGCGGTTCAGTTTGATCAAGGGGCCTTTTGCCTGAAAGGCTCCGATGTTGACCTGCTGATTCATCTGATGTCCCATAAATTGAAACACCTGATGCAACCCATGGAAGGCTGGGTAGGCGCGTAAATAGTCGGCCAACTCGCCATCACGCTTGGGTTGGTAGCCATCTAGTACAGTCAGCACGTACATACCCAAGTCATAGCCTTGCACCGCAAGGGCCGAAGGAGGGAGGTGATAGCGCTTGAGGTATTC
Source organism: uncultured Bacteroidia bacterium (assembly GCA_964449365.1). Taxonomy (GTDB): domain Bacteria; phylum Bacteroidota; class Bacteroidia; order J057; family J057; genus CAYVAP01. Next base: position 4,156 of record CAYVAP010000339.1, on the reverse strand, counting down.
CTGAGCAAATTGGTGGTAAGCAGGGTCAGCGACCTCGATCATGTAGCTCGTGCTAAAGATCACCCCATACTGTTCCTTCAACTCTCGATCGATCTGCTGATAGCGCTTGTACCAAGCGGGCCCACCCATCACCCGCACATCGAGGTGCTGGATTTGCATCTCGCTCAAAATCAGGCCCGCAACCTCTTCGTTGGCCAGCAGGGGCAGGTACACCCCGTCGAGGTCTTGGGTCTTCAGAGAGCGAATCAGCAGGCTCAATTCCTCTCGGGTAGCGGAGGTGATGGCCGAGTCGACCTGCAAGCGGATCACCGTCCCGCCCAGGGTATCGAAGGTCAGGCAAAACGCATCTGCCAACCAATCGGTGCCTCGTTGCCCATCCGACCACACCACGACTCGATCCATCCCTTCTACCAGATAGGCATACTCGGCCGTGGCGTGCCCATGTCGCGGGCCCGAGGGATGGGCCAAAAAGGTGTAGGCTTTGTCTTGCACCAACTCCGGCGTGGGGCTCAGGGGAATCACCTGCGGCGTACCGCTTCGCTCCGACCATTGGCTCAGTAGATCCGACTGCGCATTGTAGATATCGCCGATCACTAAATCAGGGCGTAGCTCCGTCAGCTCTGAGAGGCGCTGGGCCAGGCTGTCGTTGTTTTGCCCAGAATCGATCACCTTGAGAAAAAACCGCTTGCGCGCCAGGGGTGCATAGGCGTCCAGGGCCAGTTGCAGGCCCTCGTAAAATTCGAGCATTCCTCGCTGTCGCGCTGGTAGCGCCTTGACCGAGTCGGCTGGCACCTGCGTCAGCCACAGGGGCATGACCACCGGAATCGCCGCGAGGTCTTCTTGCTCACGCGGCGGCAGGCGGTTGAGCAGGCGGTCGATGTAGAGCGATTCGAAGTCAGGGTGTGCTTCCCGATAGGCAGTGTATGCCTGCCGCGCGGCCTCGACCTCGCCTCGGTCGAGGTGCTGGTAGCAGAGCGCCTCCAACAACGAGGGCTGCACCGGAGCGGCGGCCTGTTCAAAGGCGGTTTCTACTTCTCGTAGCGAACAATCGAAAAACCAATACCGCCGCAGATGAGTCAAGGCGTCTTGGGCCAGAGCATTGAGGGTATCGCGGGGCAGCAATGCGATCAGCCAGGCAGCTCCTTGCACCTGCTCCTTGCGCTTGCCACTTTTCAACCCCATCACCCCCAGATGATAGCGCGCCTCTCGCACATAGCGCGAAGCCGGGTGTTGGGTCGTCAATCGCTCAAACCAAGCCCGGGCCTGCCTCTCCCGCCCCGCCCGATAATGAGCCAATCCGCTGAGATAAAAGGCCGCCGTACTAGCCGGGTGAAACGGACGCAAAGCCGCCGTTTCGAAGGAGCGAGCCGCCAGGTCATAGGCTTCGTGCATGAAGTACTGCTTGCCGCGTGCCATCAAAGCCTCGGCGCGTGGATCACCCAGTGGCACTGACCCAGGCTGGGCCCAGGCTGCCACTTGGCACCATGTCAAAAAAAAACCAACTAACCAGGAAGAGCCAGCATGCATGGGAAAAAAGTAAATAAAGCGGACAATACGACCCGTAAGTTCGCTCTGCGATGGCTGGCGAAACGAGCCGATCGATAACCCGAGGAAAGGGGGAGTGCTTTCGTCGAGGTCGATAGATTATTTGCAAGAAATGCAGGAGGGAAGAAATCCGCTTCAGTGGGGCATAACGCGAGAAAGGGCGCAGGGTTGCATTTCAGTACGAATGATTGCGACAGCGTCCCCTCCCCTACTCTACCATCAAAATCGCGCCAGGAAAGGGCCGATGATGCGCTCGTCAGGGGTCGTATCCAGGATAGAAAAGCGCACCCGGTCGAAGGCCCCGCGAAAAGCAGGATTGTCGTAAAGATGATGATAAAAATGGTCGGCCATCTCATCAGGATCTTGCCCAAACACCCCGCATCCCCAAGCCCCTAGCACCAGATAGCGGTAGCCTAAATGACGAGCCACTGCCAACACATAGCCCACGCGTCGCCGCATGACCGGGCATACCGAAATCAACTGCTCGGGCGCGCTGCGATGTAGAGCCATGGCATTGACGGCCGGAGCCGTGAGGATGGAAGGAAAATAAGGCTGCAAGAGCAGAAGATGCTGATCATCGCGAAAGAGGGGTACCTTGGGGCTATAAATCATGCGATCACTGTAAAAGGGCGATCGCTGCTGCCGGTGAAATTGGTACATCTCCTCCATAAAGGGGGTGAGACAGGCGTAGAGGCCACTGGCCAGGGCCAGACTTTCTTCCTGAGCTTCGGCACCACTCAGAAAGCCACCACCGGGATGTTTGGCGGAGGCAAAGTTCAAAACCAGCACTTCAGAAGCCTGACGATCCAGCAGATAGCGGATACCCTGGATGGTGGTTTCATTGGCGATGCGCACCTGCATATCCAGTGGCTCGCAAGGTTGAGGGTTGGCCTCGGCTAGCAGCTCTGACAGTTGTAGCGGGTCAAAAAATCGACTGCCCCTCACGGCGCTCAGCATGGCCTGATCGATGGCTACCCACTCGCCTTCAGCATTAGAATACCATCCCTCCCGCATGATACGAAGGGTTTCCTGGGCCAATTGGACGCGCTGCATGCGACTTGCCATTTGCGAAGCGAGCTTGGTGGAGAAAATGTAGATGAAAGTAAAGATAGCCGCTTGTCGCGGCCACTGAGTGAACCAATATGTGGGGGGCTGGCCAAAGTGCCTGATACCCTCATACCTTATTTCCCCTATACCCCTGACCGTTCATATAGGTGAGGTGAGTGAGTCAAAAACGCACTACGCTCGGATCAACGCGTGCTCGCTGACCAAGATCCCGTCTTGATCGGCATACAAATAAGCGCCCGGGTGGAAACGTACCCCCCCAAAAGCCACTACTTCATCGCGCAGCCCTACCCCTCGTTTCACGCTCTTGACCGGTGTGGTATTGAGCGCCCGAATTCCGATCGGCATGCTATCGATGATTGCCACATCGCGAATACAGCCATAGATCAAGATGCCATGCCATCCCTGATCGATGGCTAACTGGGCCAGACGATCGCCCAGCAGCGCGCAGCGCAGCGAGCCCCCGCCATCGACCACCAAAACGCCCCCCTGACCAGGCTGAGCGAGGGTCTCTCGCACCAAAGAATTGTCTTCGTGCACTTTCAGCGTAGTGATTGGCCCCTCAAAGCGGGGATTGGCCCCATAAACACGAAACATCGGCTCAACGCATACCACCTGATCGCCGTGGTTGTCGTAAAGGTCTGCGGTACTAAAATCCATGTGCATGTCATCCTTCGTCGAAGCCAGGCCGATAGCCTACTCCGGGTAACGTCAGTTGATCAAACAGATAGGGATGGGGCCTACTCTTTCTGCGAATGAGTGGGCCGTTGCATGACAGGCATAGGCGTATTTCCCGGTAGAAATCTCTTCTGTGGTAGAAGATGAGCCGAAGGAACAATCTTTTGCTCAGAGTTCAAAGCCCGAGGCAAGTTTCATCTCGCACTCAGGTCGATCACTGGCTGGTAGGTAGTCAAAAACTGCTGCAGGCGAGCGGGCTCATTCGTGTTGATCACGTCTACGCCCGCATCGAGCAGGACCTGCCAGACCCGTTCGTTTTCGGGCGATCCCCACAGGCGCAGGCGCTTATTCTCAGCATGGACCCGAGTGGCCAATTCACGCAGGCGATTCAACTCAGAGGCGGGGATGTCCCCTTGGCCGCGCCACTGCATGAGGTTGGCGTAGCGCTGGCTGATCAGCGGCATCACCTGGCTGGGATAGCCTTGGCCCAGATGCCCCGGACGACCATCGATGCTCATGAAGCGATCCGGGTCCATGAAAATGGTCTTAACGGGTCGCTCCCCAGAAAGCAGCACCCTCAGCGCAGTCGCCTCGCCTTCGGTCATCCAGCGGTAGGGCGCGAGGGCCGCCCGTAGATGTCGATAGAGGGTTTCGCCTTCGCTTTTGAGATCTAGCAAAAGGTAAAAGGGCTCCTTGACCTGTGGGTACACCCGCCCGCGATAGGCTTGCACCCGGCGAGCCAGGGGCTCGAGGTAGAGCGATTCGAGGTAGCGAAAAGAAGCGGTACCACGCGGGGCATCGTGTGAGACAAAGAGCTGCCCGTCGTTGAGCCAAATGTCGACCTCCACCTGAATGAAGCCCAGCGATA
>CAYVAP010000338.1:4269-5801 GCA_964449365.1 uncultured Bacteroidia bacterium | reverse complement strand
CCATCCCGCCCATCTTGTTAATCTTGTCCATTCTTGTCAATCTTGTCCAAAAACAAGCGCCCCAAAAACTATCCCAGCCATCTTGTCCATTCTTGTCAATCTTGTCCAAAAACAAGCGCTTCAAAAACCATCCCACTAAGCCAACTTCCCAAACTTAGCTAGCTCTCGTTCGATACCTTGTCGCAGATCAGCCAGGGAGATTGACTGGTCTCCCCGAGCCAACGCCCCCAAGCAGCAATGCTGCACCACGTTCATGATGTCGGCCCCGGTCAATTCGTAGCGACGGGCCAACCCCAGCAAGTCTACATCTTCGGCTAGGGTGGCCCGGGCAGGAAAAGACTGCCGCCACAGCGTTTCGCGCTCCTGCGGACTGGGCAGCGGAAAGTGAATGATCGCCTGGAAGCGCCGCAAAAAAGCGTCGTCGATATTGCTTTTGAAATTCGAAGCCAAAATCACCAGCCCATCGTAGGTCTCGACCCGCTGCAAGAGGTAAGACACCTCCTGATTGGCGTACTTATCGTGGGCGTCGCGTACGTTGGTGCGCTTACCAAAGAGGGCATCAGCTTCGTCGAAGAAGAGAATCCAGCCCTTATTTTCGGCGCGGGCGAAGAGGTTAGCCAGGTTTTTTTCGGTCTCACCGATGAACTTGGACACCACCATAGACAGGTCCACTTTGAAGACCTCCCGATGGGTGTATTTACCCAGCAGACTAGCAGTCAAGGTTTTACCTGTGCCTGGCGGGCCATAAAACAGCGCCCGGTAGCCGCGCTTGAGCTTGCGGCCCATGCCCCAAGTTTTGAGTAGCGTCTCGCCATGCAATACCCAACTTTCCAGCTCTTTGATCTGCCGCAGGGTGTGCGGGTTGAGCACCAGGTCGTCCCACTCCATCTCGGTATGGATGCGCTGAGCCGGAAATTGCAGGCTAAAGCGCGGCGTGGCGGCTCGCCCCTGGGTGAGCAGGTCGAAGACGTCGTTGCCTAGGGTGAGCTTGCCGCTCATGGGGGGTTCGCCCTCAGGGGGGAGGTCGAGGTAAAGCAGCCGCTTTTGATAAAACCAATGTGCCTCGCTGAAGAGGCTCCGCGCCTGAATGCGCCGCTCGGTGTCTTCGCCCGCCAACAAAAACAACACCGTGTCGCCCGTGGGCAAAAAGCCCCGGTGCTGCTTGCCCCGCCAGCCCCCCAACTGCGGAAAATCGCCCGCTCCGGGCAGGTAGGCTTGAAACACCCGGTCGTAAAAATTCGGCTCCACCTCCGGGGCCAGGGCCATCAGCAGGGTCAGCAGTTCATCGTCGGTGAGATCCTCCTCGGGCAGCAGCGCCCGAAAATGCCCCTCCCAGCGAAAGGGCTCGTCGGTCAGGGTGGGCCGCAGCTCCGCGCCCGTCTCGGGTGGAAAGGCTTCCTGCAGGCGCAGGCGGATGGCTTCTTCGAGGTAGGCGAGGGCGTATTGGAGGGGGTGGGTGGTCATGTTTTTCAGTGAGCAATGAACAGTGAAGAGTGGGGGTGATCGAGGTGATCGGGGTGATCGGGGTGATC
>CAYVAP010000338.1:0-4169 GCA_964449365.1 uncultured Bacteroidia bacterium | reverse complement strand
GGTGATCGGGGTGATCGGGGTGATCAAAGTAACGCGGAGCCATTCCGAATGACGAATTCCGAATATCGAATTATCGATCCCGAATCTTCTCCAATAACTCTCTCGCCAGGCGCAGGTAGTCGAGGGCTCCGTTGGAGGTTTGGTCGTAGGTGAAAATGTCCTGGCCTTGCTCTTGGGCCTTGGCCAGGCTGATGTTGCTGCGAATGCGGGTGTCGAAGACTTTGGCCCCGAATTGCTCGATCAACCGGGCTTCGATCTCGCGGGTCATTTTTTTGCGGGGGTCGAATTTGGTGAGCACGATGCCGAGGATCTCCAACTGCGGATTGATCTGCCGCTGGATGCGGTCGAAGGCTTTGAGGAAGCTCTGTACTCCTTTGAGGGGCAAAAACTCCGCCTGCAGGGGCATGAGCACGTACTGGCTGGCGGCCAGGGCGTTGATGGTGAGCATGCCTACCGAGGGCGGGCAGTCGATGATGAGGATGTCGACCTCCGGCTGGCTCTGCCGGATGATGTTGTGAAGCATCTGCTCGCGGCCGTAGACCGAGACTAGTTCCAGCTCGGCGTTGGCCAATTCTAGTGAGGCGGGAATGAGCTGGAGCTTGCCTGCTTGCAGCACGATGCTGTGGAGGTTGGCCTGCTGCCCGGCGGCCTCCTGGTGCAGCAGGTGGTAGAGGTTGGGCTCGACCTCCTCCACGAAGCCGAGCGCCTGGGTGAGATTGGCCTGCGGATCGAGGTCGATGAGCATCACCCGCTGCCCCATCTGCTGCAAGGCAGCCGCAAGGTTGATCGCAGTGGTGGTTTTGCCGGAGCCGCCTTTTTGGATGGCGATGGAGAGGGTGAGCATGGGGTGGATCAGGGTCGGGGCTGCAGGTCATAGGCCATCCGCACCTCCTCGGGAAACCAATCGAGACCGGGATAGAAGCCGGGCGTGGCGGACATGCTGTGATATTTGAAAAATGCGACGTAAAACTTTCCCTGATAGCGGAAAAAGAAAGCGGCTTCCTGCCAGGAAGAAAGCATACTCATAGACACAGTAGGCCCTTGATTTAGCCAGGCAAAGGAAGCTGGATCGTCTTCTTGAGTCCCTAGGTTCCATTGGTCAAGTTGGAGTGCCTGCTTGGCCTCTTCACTAAGCAAAAGCCGAAGTTGCCTAGCCAAAGTAGAGGCACTTTCGGCCATGAGTATCCAATGATGAGGGGTCTCAATGCCTTGCAAAGTCCCTCTTTCTGTCTGGGTTTGCCATTGGATCAAGTCTGGCGTCTCGGCTTTGCCCAAGTAGAGATTTCCCTTCGGAAGCGAATCCTGGTAGCTGGGGACCAATAAAACCGAAGCCCAATAGGCTCGATCACTTTTGACAAAATTAGGGACCTCTACTGAATCAGCCAGCGCGAGGGTTGGCCCCGATAGCACGCGGTTCAGGTCGTCATAGTAAGCCGTACCCATATCTGAATTGTGATTGGAAATGCAGGTAGCACCCGTGCTGCCTAGCATGAGAAAAAGAAGCCACGCTTTCATGGATCATGTTTGGATTAGTACCACTTAATGGTTCGCTTGGGGACCAGCTTTTTCTTTACTGGATCTTGCGCAGCCCAAGCCATACGAGCAAAAGAATGCAAGACATCCTTGGTGGTTTTGACCCCCGCGCCCCCCGTTCCACCAGGATAAAAGAGCTTGGCTCCATGCTCAAATTCCAGGGCAGCTTCGTAGTTGTTGGCATTGTCGCTCCCATCAAAGAGAAAGGCTTTGAGGGAACCATCTCCCCGGAACCACCGGGCAGGATACTGCCCCATGCCGGGGCCCCCTAGTTGCGTGAGGGCCCCCACTATGGGGGCATCGGGGCTATCAGGGTGTGCATATACCGTGATGCCATGTGCCTTGCCAGGCAGACCGATTGCATCATTGACCGCCTCTACAAAGCGTACGATGGCCTGGCACTCCGCCCCCCCCGGAATGTCATCGGCAAGAGGCCACACATTACCCAGATAGGCTTTACCCAAGACATAAACCGGAAATCGATCCATCTGCGCACTGACGATGTCATGTGGCTTGTTGCCAAAGCCCTCGGTCAATTCGATGGCTTGGCGTACGCGGCGGGTGGTCACGCCACTACGTGGAGTACCGTGCGTGACCATCACCTCATGGCCAAAACTGACCTCAATTACTCGGCTATGGCCCCCTGTTTCCAGACGCCAAACAATATTTTCACCGCTGAAATGGGTAATAAAATCGGGCAAAGACCCCTTGGCCGATAAGGTGATCTTTTGACCCGCCCCTCCTGCGATACTGCCACTCCCTTCAAAGCTGATAAAAGGCGCGAAGCCCTGCCCATTTAGCTTGACCGAGGTTGCAGGCATGCTAGCTGGTGCGACATCGAGTTCCGCTTCGACCTTAAGAGCCGTGCCTTTGGTCTGACTAATGGGTAAGGAGTGAGGCTTGGGGCCGCCTTGCCATTCAGGGTTGGTGACGGTTTTTCCTGCGTCGTCCCAACTACCGTCGTTTTGCTTCATCGATCCATGGTCTGAGAGGAAACTCAAGCTATTGAGTTTGATGTGCGGCTTTCCAGGCTTAGGGGTACCGGGTTTGGCAGGGGAAGGTTTTCCTCCTAGATTTTGCTTGTCCAGATGGGCCATGGTTTCTGCCCCTACCTGGCCAAAGGGATCATTGAACAGACCATGCTTACTTTGGTAGCCTTCAACTGCCGCTTGAGTTTCGTCGCCAAACTTCCCATCCTTTCCGTGGTCGGGGAGGCCCTGCCCATCGTCGAGCAGCGCTTGCTGTAAAGCGCCCACGTGCCTTCCTGCGCTCCAGTTTTTGACAGTTCGCTCACCATCATAGGTAGCTTCCAGAATGAAATTCCCGGCAAATTGGGCTGCCTGCAAATCGTGTCCATCACCTAACTTGGCTTGTATGATGGGGCCAGGACTAGAGGTGGCCCTCAGTCCTTGGGAAAAAAAGCCATTGCCCTGAAAAAAACTCCTCTCTCCTTGGCGGGAGAAAAAATGTCCTTGGGGACGACTACTATCGGTTGGCCGGACGGCTCGTCGGCTTTGAATGCGTTTAGCCATGCGACTTTACTTGGATTGCTGCACCACATGCGTCAGCTCATGCGCCAGCAGGTGCTTGCCAGAGCTGGAGTCGGGACTGAATTTACCCTCGTTGAAGTAGACGTCCTGCCCGTGGGTGAAAGCCTGCGCGCCCAGAGAGCGGTTTAGTTGGGTAGATTCCTGGTCGGTGTGGATGGTCACGTCGCTGAAGTCGTGGCCGATGGCAGCCGACATCTCCTGCGCCGTGCTGGCCGGGAGCTTCTGGCCCCGCCCCCGCGAACCCGTGATCTGCTGACTGACCGATGCACTGGCCTGCCCACCGGGTTCGGGTTTCATCATCATTTCCTCTTCCTCCTCCATCTTCATGAGCTCCGGCTTCATCATCATCTCTCCTTCCTCGGGCATTTCCTCCCGCATGATCTCGGGCTTCATCTGCATCTCCTCTTCCTCCATGTCGTCCATCTTCATGATCTCCGGCTTCATCTGCATCTCCTCTTCCTCTTCCATCTTCATGAGCTCCGGCTTGCCCTGCATCATTTCTTCCTCCTCCATGCTCATTGGCATGATGGCGGGCTGCTCTTCGCGCTGCACCTCAGGCGACGACTGACTCTGCGGCTGGTTCACCACCTGATCGGCTACGGCGTCGGCCTCCTGTTCGAAGGCATCGTTGGGCTGGCCAATGGTGAGCTTGGCCTGAACGGCGGGCTGCTGCGCCGAGAAAAACGCCTGCTGGCTGCCCGGCTCCTTGAAAAAAGCGCCCTGCTCAGGGCTCGGCGAAGGGGTAAGGCGAGGGTGTTTGCTGCGGAAGGACATGGGGGACAGTTGGTAGTTTAAAATTCGGAGGGTTGCTTCACAGCGGCAACCCCTGAGTAAGTAACGCGAGAAAAATAACTTCCCTGATTCGGTTAGAGATCAAGGAGGGATAGTGAGATGTTGGGATGTTGGTATGTCGGGATAGTGAGACGCTACATCTCAATCTCTCGAAGTCTCATTCTCTCGAACTCTCGAACTCTCGACCTCTCAACCTCCTATTCTCAAGCGAAAAAGGCCAACTTGTTTTTTGAGCGTTACTTAGTAACGCGAGAAAAATTACTTCCCGATTTTGCGAAGAGATCTCGTTCGTAG
>CAYVAP010000337.1:2385-5815 GCA_964449365.1 uncultured Bacteroidia bacterium | reverse complement strand
GGCCCATGAGATGGCGCATGGCTATGGCTTTGCCGATGAGGGCACGTGCAACTTCCTGGCGGTGCTGGCCTGCGAAGCGAGCCACGATCCGGTGGTGCGCTACGCAGGGCGGCTGGTGTACTGGCGTTATGTGGCGGTGGCTTATCGGCAGCTTTTTCCAGAGGCTTATGCCCTTTTTCGCCCTACCCTACCATCAGGCATCATCGCTGACCTCGATCAGATCAATGCGGTGTACCTGCGCTATCCGGGCTTCTTTCCAGAAGTATCCGCCACCGTGTACGATGCCTATCTCAAGGGGCAAGGCATTAGCGAGGGACTAGCCAATTATGACAAGGTGGTCAATCTTGTGGCAGCCTTGCGCCGTCAGCAGCAGGGCGTGGTGTCGCCCGAAGGCAAGCCTTGAGGGAATAGAGGCATAAGGGCGATAGGAGCCCCACACTTGCTCTACCAACCGGATCCATCCGCCGAGAGGGGGTGCATCTGCGAGAGGCGGCTGCGGGGGGTGAGCTGAAACTGCCATGTGCCCGAGGGGGCGGGCATAGGACGGGTCATGCGCTTGCCGTCGTGGGCAATGGCTTCGATGTAATAGGTAATTTTGGTAGGCGAATACACTGCCGGCAGATATCCTACCCAAAGCTCAGAGGCATCTTCGGTGTGAAGCATGGGTGCCTGGTGAAAGACCGAGTCGCTTCCGAGCCGATAGTAAAGGCGGGCTTGAGCGATGCCACTGCGATGCGAGATCGACGCTTTGACCTGGATGGGCAGCCCGTTTACGGGCTCGTCGCTGAGGGCGTAATGTACGATGCGCAGCGGATGGCGAGTGCCGATGGTGCGGGTTACGCAGTGCAGCCCTCCCCCGGCCATGATGATGGGGCGACATTCGATGCCCACGATGCGATACCCCGGCAGGGCCTTGCGATAAATATCCAGTGCCTGACTATCGCCAGGGAGATTATATATCGGGACCAGTACCGTGCGATTGATGAAGACGGCGTTGGTGTAAGTGAGGTAGGGCGAGCGACCTGAGTCGGGATAGTGCCCCCGATAGGCGGGCATGGGCACCCGAATCACGCGATAAGGCTCAGCCACGGCTTGTTGTAAGGCCCTCAGGTTGGCCTCGATTTGGGGGCCATCCGCTCTGCCCGGCGGATATTGCCCCACCATGAGCGTACGCTCATCGAGCAGCTTCATGTGCATGTCGAGGTGATCGATCGGATCGTGAGGCAGGGGAGTCAGTTTGATATAGTGCCGAATGCCCATGAAATGAGCCATCAGGGAGTCGATGGCGGCTTCGTCTTTGGAGCTGAGGTTGTAGCGCGCGCGGGGGCCGTTTTCGGCAAGGATGAGGCGGGATGAAAAGGCGGTGCCGTCGCCATCGGTGATAAAATTGCCACCGATGTGTACCAAGTCTGTGGGAGCGGTATCGAGCGGCAGCAAGGGCAACCCTAGGCGCTGGGCGATGGCCTGGGGCAAGCGATCATCCATGGGCCGGGGGCGATTGTACAGCCAATCGACCAGATAGAGCGAATCGGCTTGGCCTCGATAGACCGTAGCAGGACCATAGTCTCGCATCCAGACACTGTTGAAGGGGTGCTCCAAAAATAACAGCCCCTGCAAAGGGATGCCGTGGGCCAGCAGCTCTTGAGCTACGGCGGCAGAATCGCCACAGACGATCAACACCCGACACTCCTGACGGGCATAGCGTACGATCTCGCGCAGTACCGAAGGGTACTGGGCCCAGGTGAGCACCAGATACTCGACCTCTTCCCACTCTGCCATGCTGCGCACCGGAGAAACGACCTCAGGATGCCGCTCTGCGGAAGCAGACTCCCAAGCTGGCTGGGCGATCATCTCGCTCATCAAGAGCGCACTTAACAGGGAGCAGAAAAGCGCGAATGGTTTCATAGCTGAACGAAGCATGAGTGTTACTTTCTTAATTTAGTAAAACATCCGACTAATTGGTACCCCTTGGCTGTCGATTTTTACGTGAGCGGTGTCAGGTCTGCCGGTCGATGCGCCACCAAGGCTTGGTCCGAAGGGATAGGCTATTCGCGAGATGTACTGCGTCCTGCCTTATTTCGTACCCCTTGTTCCGTATACCGTCGTCTCCAGAAGTGTGTTTTTACCAGCCATCCGGAATTTAATATACTAACAATCAGCATTTTAAACCCCAAACTATGAACAGAGAACTTCAAACTTTCTTCCATAGCGGTGAGCCATCTTATTGGAACCCAACCAGATTTTCGCTACTTTTCGAGGTATGAAAGTATCCATTTTGACTCTTGCTCTGCTTTTGGGCGCTGCTAGCCTATGGGGCCAAAGCAGCTCGTACTCGTCCTATTCGTCGCAGGTCAAGCCGCCGCGCCTCTACATCCGAGACACCGAGCAGCGCAGCGGATTCATGGGCATTCGATATGAAATCAACTATCCTGGCTTTGTGGAGTTACATTTGTTCAAGAACGAATGGATCGACGATGAAAGCCGCTTCGAAAAGAAATTGCTGCTCATCCGCGGCAAGGTTACCGACCGCGCAGGGGCCGACTACATTAGCTTCCCCACTGAGCCCCTAGAGCCTGGTGAGCGCTATCCCTTCGAGCTACACTACAAAGGTGATACCATCAGCCGGAGTGTAACCATTCAATAGTTTGAAATGGAGGGCTCGAAAGTGAACAGCGCTTGATGTTTCGGACCTCGCATTGCTACCTTCCGAATGTGGAGGACTACTCGCCAATCCCCATAAAGCCTTATTGTATGAACGTCGTCAATAGCCATATCAAGACCACCCCGGTGCCAACATCACGCATCGATGAGATTGATATGAACAACATCCCTTTTGGCCGGATCTTTAGTGATCATATGCTGGTGGCTCGCTACCGCGATGGCCAATGGCAGGCTCCAGAGATCGAGCCTTACGGTCCGCTGAGCTTTGCGCCGAGCATGTCGGTGCTCAACTACGGACAGGCCATCTTCGAAGGCATGAAGGCCCACCTCAACCCAGTGGGCGAGCCGCTTCTCTTTCGCCCTCATGACAACCTGCGCCGCATGAATCACTCGGCCCAGCGTATGAGCATGCCAGAGTTGCCACCGGAGATATTTATCGAAGGAATCAAAGAATTGATCCGCCTGGATCGTCAGTGGGTACCGCAGCCCAAGCAAGGGTCGCTTTACATCCGCCCGCTGATGTTTGGCACCGACGAGTACATCGGTGTCAAGGCCTCTGAAGAGTACATATTCACGGTGTTTACCTGCCCGGTGGGGCCCTACTACACCCAGCCGGTCAATCTGCTGGCTAGCAAGGACCATGTGCGCGCCAGCATCGGAGGGACCGGAGCCGCCAAATTTGCGGGCAACTACGCTGCTGCCATGCTCCCTGACAAGCTCGCCAAGGAAAAGGGGTATCACAACGTGTTGTGGCTAGATGGGCGCGAGC